>NZ_JBLRWX010000009.1:0-59753 GCF_047921035.1 Natronococcus sp. | reverse complement strand
ATACATAGCCTATGTAGATAATTCTACTTAATAGTGTGGATTCACGTTGCATATCCGGTCTGCTATCGACCGGTGGGTTGTGGAGTTGAGTGACGCGATTCACGCCCGGCGTAAACGCCGGGATTCTCTCGCTGTTTAAAGATAGGGGGAATCCCGGATAGAGATGCCCATTTGGCGTCATTATTAGTAGGGTTACTGCCTACGGCAGACTACTGTGTCAGCGCTGGTCAAACGACTTCGAGACGTGAGACGACCGCGAGCAGTTGGATCAGTCACCGTCGGTCATGGAGTCAACGAGTTTTTCTCGATCGTCATTCCACCGATCATCCCGCTGTTGGTCGCGGATTTCGGGATTACCTATGGGCAGGCGGGCGTTCTCGTGACGGTCTTCTTTGTGATGTACGCGCTGTTCCAGCTGCCCGCAGGAATGCTCGCTGACATCATCGGCAAGGAACGGCTCCTGATTGCGGGACTGTTCGGCATGGCTGGCGGCGTTCTGTTAGCGAGCCTGGCAACGAGCTACGAAACCCTCCTCGTTGCACAGGCGATTGCCGGTATCAGCGGGAGTGCGTTCCACCCGACTGGCATGGCACTCGTCAGCGACTACGAAACCGAGCAAACGGAGGGGAAAGCGATGGGTGTCTTCGGCTTCGGCGGCGCACTCGGGACGATGTCCGCGCCCGTGATCGTCGGTGGCGTCGCCGCAGTCGCCGACTGGCGACTCGCCCTCGCGACCGGAGCTGCGATCGGTATTCTGGTCACGTGTCTTGTCGTCTACCTCTTTCTCACAGCCGAGGAACGTGCCGCCGACGAGCCCGGCGAAGAAACGGAGTCGACGGTACGGACTGACGGCAGCCGTGGCGAGTCGAAACAGTCAGTTCGCAGGACTGTCCGGAACGCGATCGACCTGCCAATCACACCCAGCATCATCGTACTCTTTTTTATTACAGTTGTGCTCTCACTGCAACATCGGGCGATCCAGACCTATACTACGTCCTACGTCGCCGCGGAGACTGGCGCATCAGTCGCCGCAGGCAACGTCACATTTTTTGCGTTGTTGGTCGGGGGCAGTCTGGCGTCGCTGTACGCCGGCGACCTCGCCGATCGTTTCGATCGGATGACGCTCGGTATCGCCGCGTCGCTGGCCACCGCCGCGCTCGTGGCAGCCACGCTCGCGACGACCTTTCTCGAGGGACTCCCGATCGAACTCCTCACCGCGATTCTGGCAGTCTGGTTCGCCGTTATCGGGGCAGGAATGTACGCTAGCTATCCCGTCAAGAACGCAATGGTCTCCCAGCAGGCCGAGGCGACCTCGAGTGGCAGTTTATTTGGTGTCATCCAGACGGGATCGGCGATCGGCAGTGCGAGTGGTCCAACGGTGTTCGGCATCCTATCGACACGCTGGGGAGTTGTTGCGGCTTTCCCGGCCATCGCGGTAGTGAGTGTTGTTCTCGCGCTGTCGTTTGGACTCCTGTGGTTCGTCGCCGAATGAGCGGTATTCTGATCTATTGAGCGGATAGTTACGGGCCCTTCGTGCGTTGTTGGTGTCTGTCCGCCCCAGCCATGATAAAGAGTGGTATACACCTGGTCGTGATTCGTTTACCACCCACGTGCCAGGGATAGCCTCGAGACGTGTTCTCCCAGCGGGGAAGTCCACGAGACCGTTGACTGGACCATGACCAGGTGTATAGTAACCAAACGGCCTCTTTTGTCCTGCTTCGAATCTCGCTGCCACCGTATCAGGACTCGTATTCATCAAGCGTGGACTGATCCTGCGGGAGTATGTTGAGCGTATCGGCGATCACGTTCGCCGAAACTGCCGTTCCGACGATCACGGCCAGCTCAACGATGTCCTCGGTGTCGAATTCCGCGTCTCGAAGGACCTCGATATCGGAATCCGAGACCCGCTTCGGATCCGATGCGGCCGCACGAGCGAACGAGATGATTGCCCGCTCGCGATCGCTGAACTCCGTCTCGGTCACCTCGTCCGTGACGATCATCTCGACCATGTCACGCGACATCCCGACGTGTTCGACCAGCCGCTCAGTGTGGCTGGCGACGCAGTACGAACATTCGTTCTCGGCGGCGACGGTCACGTACGCCAGCTCCGACTCAGTCGCATCGAGGGCTCCCGATTCCGTGAGCGAACCGACGTATTCCTGACGGGCTTCGAGAACGGTCGGGTTGTGTGCCACTATCCGAGCAAAAAGCGAGGGCCGGCCGTATACGTCGGCGTCGGCCTCGAGCAGCTCCTGTATTTGTTTGTCCTCGACATCGGGTGGGATGTACTCGAGAAGTGCCATGCTCAATCGTTGGTCGGACGCTAGTAGTTGATTCCGGTTGCGTTACGGTGACGTTTCAGTCGAGAACGTCAGTGCCACTCGTTCACCGAGACACGAACGTGTCCAATCCCGTCCCACAGTCATATTCCGCTGTAGGCCCTCGGTGGCGTATGGGATTAGAAGGCGACCGAGCGCCCGACTTTACGCTTCCAAGCACCGCCGGTGACGAGGTGGCACTTTCGGACCGACTCGAGGACGGTCCAGCCGTCGTCGTTATCAACCGCGGTCACTGGTGTAGCTTCTGTGCTGAACAGCTCCAGACCTTTAGCGAGGTCTCCTATGACCTCTGGTTCAACGACAGCGTCGATATCCTGCCGGTCGTGACCGATCCGCTGTCACGCGTCACCGAAATGCGCGATCGGTACGACCTCGAGATCCAACTGTACGCCGATCCGGACGGTGAGGTCGCCAACCAGTACAGCGGTACCGAAGAGACGAGCCATGGCCTCACCGGGATCTCGGGCGTGTACGTCGTCGACGAGGAAGGGATCGTTCGCTTCGAACAGGTTGCAGCCCATCCCGCTGATCGTCTCTACGGCAACTGGGTCCGGTACTTCATCCGGAACGACTACGAAGATCCATTCGGCGAGTAGAATCCTCGTCGCGATGCGTCTCCTCGCTCAGTGCGCGGGACCGGATTCGAACCACGCGAAGACGTGCTCGCGTCGCTGCGCGCGTCTTCTCTCGTTCGAACCGGCCGTACGATTGCTGTCGCTCGCGAGTTTGCTCGCGACAGCAATGCGCGGGACCGGATTCGAACCGGCGGACCCCTACGGGACAGCGTCCTAAGCGCTGCGCCGTTGGCCTAGCTTGGCTACCCGCGCTCGTTCCCTGGTTTTCGCGAATCGAGTAAGAAGCTGTCGATCCGGCTCACTCGTGTTTGACCGGCTCCTCGGGCGACCAGTCCGGCGGAACGATGAAGGTGACGTGTTCTGCGTCGCGAAGCTGGTGGAGTTCGGCCGCCTGCTCGGCCAGGGACCGATCCCGGTACGGCATCTCGAGGCCGCACCCGGTACACACCAGCTTGCATGTTGGTTCTTTCATGGGAGACGGACGGCCGGCCCGGTCGGAGCGACGGACGTCGATCCAGGGTTCAGCGGAGCGGGGCTTTAGTAGTCGCGTCCTAGTGAAATCCGCGGAGAACGGCCGGTTCGTTGAGTCGTTCGTAGCCGAAAGTTGCCGCGCCTAGCCGGCTATTGGGAGCGCGAACCGATCCGGTGGGCCGGGATTACCGCTCGAGCGGCGACCCCGTCTCGGGGCCGTAGGTTTATTCCGACCGAACGGGTACAACGGCGTATGCACAGCGCCCGGGATCGCGTCGAGTACGAACCCTGGCTCGAGGAACTCGAGCAGGCCGCCGACCGACTGGAGCTCTCGAGCGAGGCGCGATCGTGCGCGTCGGAGCTGTTCCTGCTCGACGTGCCCGAGGCCGACCGCTCGAAGCGGGCGACGCTGGCGGCGAGTCTCTACGCGGGATCGTTGGTCGCCAGCGACGGCCGAACCCAGAGCGACGTCGCTGAGGCCGCGGACGTCTCCCGGCTCTCGATCCAGTCTCACTGGAAGGAACTCCTCGAGGAGGCCGGACTCGAGCCGCCCCGCTGGTAAGGACCGTTTCACCGATCCTGTCGCTCGTAAGTGTACGATACGGAGCCGAAACCCGACTGAACGGTCGGATTTCCGAACGGAAGCTGACGGATTTGCTGAACGAATCGGAACGGATCAGTGCTGCTCCGGTTCGGCGTCGTCCTCGAGAACCGCGCCGTGCTCGTCGATCTCCCCCTCGACGATGCGAGTACTCGAGATGATGTCGCCGTCGTCGGCTAACGCGTGCGGGACGACGACGATCTCGAGGGGGTCGTGGCCGCGCTCGTAGCGGAGTTCGTTGATCCGCTTGCCGCCCTCGATCGTCTCCGGGGAGACGACCAGGTAGTCGAACTGCGGTTCGGTCGCGATCCCCGTCGACTCCTCGAGGGGCCGGACCTCGAACGCCCGGTCGTGCTCCTCGGCGAGAGGTTCGAACTCGTCCTCGAGGGTTCGCTTTCGCTCCTCGAAGGTGTTGACGTGTCGCTCGACGTGTCGAGTCTTCGGCGCGAGTTCGTCAGTCGTGAGTCCGACGGTTACGTCCCCGAGTTCGAACGCCCGTTCGAACAGCCGGCGATGGCCGTCGTGAACGGGGTCGAACGTCCCACCAAGCGCGACGTCCATACTCAACCCACTGGAGCGGTGCGTATAAAACGGTCGACTCCGCGAACGCGACGATCCCGACGCGCTCGAGCGGTAGTTCGACGATCGTCGATTGTGCCTTTCACATTGTTTTTAGTGGTGCCCCACAGTCCCACCGGTATGGGACTCGACGAGGACTCACTGGAGTATCACCGGACGGATCCGCCGGGAAAGATCGAAATATCGACGACGAAACCGACGAATACACAGCGGGATCTCTCGCTCGCGTACTCGCCGGGCGTCGCCGCTCCGTGTATGGAAATCGCCGACGACGAGGCGGATTCGTACACCTACACGGCGAAGGGGAACCTCGTCGGGGTCGTCTCGAACGGGTCGGCGGTGTTAGGCCTCGGTGACATCGGCGCAGCGGCGTCGAAACCGGTCATGGAGGGGAAGGGGGTGCTGTTCAAACGGTTCGCCGACATCGACGTCTTCGACATCGAACTCGACGAGGCCGACCCCGAGGAGCTCATTACGGCCACGAAGATGATGGGGCCGACCTTCGGCGGGATCAACTTAGAGGACATCAAGGCGCCCGAGTGTTTCACCATCGAGGAACGGCTCGGCGAGGAGATGGACATCCCCGTCTTCCACGACGACCAGCACGGGACCGCCATCATCTCCGGGGCCGCGCTCGTCAACGCCGCCGACATCGCGGGGAAGGCGCTCGAGGACCTCGAGGTCGTGTTCTCGGGTGCGGGCGCGAGCGCGATCGCGACGGCCCGCTTTTACGTCTCGCTGGGGGTCCGACGGGAGAACATCACGATGTGTGACTCCTCGGGGATCATCACCGCACGCCGGGCCGAAGCCGGCGACGTCAACGAGTACAAACAGGAGTTCGCCCGCGACCTGCCCGAGGGCGACCTCGCGGACGCGATGGAGGGAGCGGACGTGCTGGTCGGCCTCTCGGCGGGCGGGATCGTCTCCCAGGAGATGGTCCGCTCGATGAACGAGGATCCGATCATCTTCGCGATGGCCAACCCCGATCCCGAGATCGGTTACGAGGAGGCCAAGGCTGCCCGTGACGACACGGTAATCATGGCGACCGGTCGGTCGGACTACCCGAATCAGGTCAACAACGTCCTCGGATTCCCCTTCATTTTCCGAGGAGCACTCGACGTCCGGGCAACCGAGATCAACGAGGAGATGAAAGTCGCCTGCGCCCGCGCGCTGGCCCAGCTCGCCCGCGAGGACGTCCCCGACGCCGTCGTCAAGGCCTACGGCGACGAGCCACTGCAGTACGGCCCCGACTACATCATCCCGAAGCCGGTCGACCCGCGCGTGCTGTTCCGGGTCGCCCCCGCCGTCGCCGAGGCAGCGATGGAAAGCGGCGCCGCCCGCACCGAGATCGACCTCGAGGAGTACGAAGAACAGCTCGAGGCCCGGCTGGGCAAGTCCCGCGAGATGATGCGGGTCGTCCTGAACAAGGCCAAAAGCGACCCCAAGCGGGTCGCTCTGGCGGAGGGCGAGAACGAGAAGATGATCCGAGCGGCCTACCAGATCCAGGAGCAGGGGATCGCGATGCCGATCCTCATCGGCGACGAGAGCGAGATCCGCCAGACCGCAGCGAACCTCGGACTCGACTTCGAGCCCCAGGTCGCCGACCCCGCAGTCGGCGACTACGAGGCCTACGCCGACCGACTGCACGAGCTGCGCCAGCGAAAGGGGATCACCCGAACCGAGGCCGGCGAGCTGATCGCCACCGACTCGAACTACTTCGGCAGCGTGATGGTCGAACAGGGCGACGCCGACGCCCTGCTGA
The DNA here is from genome assembly GCF_047921035.1 of Natronococcus sp. NCBI lineage: Archaea > Methanobacteriati > Methanobacteriota > Halobacteria > Halobacteriales > Natrialbaceae > Natronococcus > Natronococcus sp. Next base: position 53,426 of record NZ_JBLRWX010000009.1, on the reverse strand, counting down.
CCGGCCTCTCGTATCACTACCCCTCCGCGCTGCGCCCGCCCTTACAGGTGATCGGCACCGCCGACGACGTCGACTACGCCGCCGGAGTCTACATGCTGACGTTCAAGAACCGCGTGATCTTCATCGCGGACGCGACGGTCAACCAGAACCCCGACGCGGACGTCCTCGAGGAGGTGACCAAACAGACCGGCAAGCTCGCCCGCAGGTTCAACGTCGAGCCCCGGGCGGCCCTGCTGTCGTACTCGAACTTCGGCAGCGTCAACAACGAGGGGACCCGCAAACCACGTCGGGCCGCGGCCCGGCTCCAGGACGACCCCGAGGTCGACTTCCCCGTCGACGGCGAGATGCAGGCCGACACCGCCGTCGTCGAGGAGATCCTCGAGGGAACCTACGGCTTCTCCGAACTCGAGGAGCCGGCGAACGTGCTCGTCTTCCCGAACCTCGAGGCCGGCAACATCGGTTACAAGCTGCTCCAGCGCCTGGGCGGCGCGGAGGCCATCGGTCCGATGCTCGTCGGGATGGACGAACCAGTTCACGTCCTCCAGCGGGGCGACGAGGTCAAAGACATCGTCAACCTGGCGGGCGTGGCGGTCGTCGACGCCCAGCAAGACGAGTAGTCGAACGGCCGGGAGCCCGGGCGCCCTCGAGTTCGCGAGCCCGAGACCGAACACCGAGATTCTTTTGTGGGATCGCTTCCTCGAATTTTCACAGAGCCTCCCGCCATGTCACACCGATCGCAGTCTCCGGTCGCCGATCCCGAATCGAACGACTCGCGTCCTCGCAGACGGTTCCTCCAGACCGCGGGCGTCGCCGCGACCGCAGGGCTCGCGGGCTGTGCCCTGTGGGAGCCGACGGACGACGACGAGCCCGGCGCGAACGGCGACGAACCGGACGTCGCCGACGACGTCTCGACGTACGCGACCCACCCCGACGACGACGTGACGATGTTCCGGCGCGGACTGCGACGGCTCGGCTACTATCCCGACGAGACCGTCCCCGATTCGGTCAGCGTCAACTGGTCGTTCCCGATCAACAACGTCGGCCACACCGCCGCGAAGTCGAGCCCCCTGCCGACGCCCGACGGCGACACGATCGTGATCGCCGGCGACACCGGATTCGTCCACGGCGTCCAGCCCTCGGGCGAACCCCGCTGGCTGACCGAAACCGGTGCGACGGACCTCGGATTCCACGGCTCGCCCGCGATCGTCGGCGACACCGCCTACATCGGCGGCTACGACGGCGACCTGTACGCCATCGACGTCGAGACCGGAGAAATCGTCTGGCGAACCCGCGCCCACGAACTCGAGGGGACGCTGGCGATCGGCTCGAGTCCAGCTTACTACGACGGGACGCTGTACGTGATCGCCGAGTACGGCAGCCCCTCCTCGGGGGCGCTGTGGACGTTCGACGCGGCGACCGGCGAGCCGACCTGGCACGACGACCGCATCTGGGGCCAGCCCCACCCCTCGCCGACGGTCGACCTCGAGACGGGCCGGATCTGTGCGGGCTCGAACGACGGCGTCGTCTACTGCTGGGAGTTCCCCTCCCTCGAGTTCGCCTGGGAGTACCAGACCGGCGGCGAGGACGGCCCCGACGGCGAGGCGAAAGCCGGCGGCGAGTTCAACCTCGGCGCGGAGATCAAGGGGACGATCGCGGCCCACGACGGCTACGGCTACGTCGGCTCCTGGGACGAGCGCTTCCACTGCATCGACCTCGAGGACGGCACCGAGGAGTGGACCTTCGAGTTCGAGAACCGATCAATGGCCAATCCCGCCCTCGATCCGGAGGAAGACGTCGTCTACACCGGGAGCAACGACGACCACGTCTACGCCATCGACTGCGAGACCGGCGAGGAGCTGTGGTCGACCGACGTCAACGGCTCGATCATCGGCGCGGTGACCGCCACCGCCGGGACGATCCTCGTCGGCTCCTACGACTCGTACCTCTACGCGCTGGACAAGGAAACGGGGGAACGGCGCTGGCGGGTGCAGAACCGCGGCCACGTCACGAGCGCGCCGGTTCCCCACGACGGCCGGATCTACTACGCCGAGCGGGGGGTCTTCACGAACTACTGGGACGACGATGCGGAGACGATCCTCGAGGAGCCGGGCCACGCCTACTGTCTGGTCCCGGAGGAGTGAGCGTCAGCCGGCCGGAATCGGCGGTCGATCCGAAAGCGTGGATTCAAGTATCCGCCGGGCCGTTGTCCGGGTATGCAAAACCAGGGACGCTCCACGCGCAAGCGAACCGGTGGCCGACTGAAGAACGTCCGAAAGCGCCGCAAGAACGAACTCGGTCGACTCCCGACCGAGACCCAGGTCGGCGAGCCCCGGTTCCGCGTCGTCGACGTTCGCGGTAGCAACACGAAGACCCGCGCCCTCGCGACGAACGTCGCGAGCGTCAACGAGGGTGGCGAGACCGTCACCGCGGAGATCGAGGACGTCGTCGAGAACGACGCCAACCCGAACTACGTCCGACGGAACATCATCACGAAGGGTGCCGTCATCGAGACCTCCGAGGGCCAGGCCCGCGTGACGTCCCGACCCGGTCAGACCGGTCAGGTCAACGCCGTTCTCCTCGAGTAGACTGCACGACCGTTCTCTCGGATACTCGCTTCGCCAAGCGACGGCGCCGCGAATCGAAGCGGCTCACCGCCACGCATCGAGGTCGACGAACGCGTCCGCGGTCGCGGTCAGCCACGCCGTCCGCGTCACGTCGTTCGAGCCGCCCGCCGGATAGACGGTCAGCCGATCCTGCCTGTTCTCCTCGCTGACGACGACGGCCACGAGTCGCTCGCACGTCGGTCTCGAGGGGGTAGCGCCCGTCGATCGCTCGCTGGTCGTTCTGCCGTCGGAAGTCGTGGGTTCGTGCATGGTCGGTCTGGCACCGAGTGCCACGTCCGATCGGAGGCGAGGTCCGAAGAAAGCGATTGCTAGTTGTGGTATCGATCCCTCCGTACCCGACCCGTTCGGACAGTACGGATCCGTACCGGAGACGACGGTGTGGGGCCGCGGTTCGGGCCGGGACTCGGAGTCATACGGACTGCTGTAAGTCATTTCCGGTGCAACCGCGAACCGTCCTGCGGTTGCATCGGTAAATCGTTACAGCAGACCGTATCAGGGACGCGGTGCCGCCTTCTGTAACGCCGTCTCGGCGATGTTGCCACCGTAGTCGGCGCTTCTGGACAGCGAGTCCACGATCAGTCCAAGCGACTGGGCCTGCACCGGCTCGAGGTCCCGGAGGATGTCGTCGATGTAGCGGGTGTGTTCGTCGATATCGAGGACGGCCTCGCGGGCGGCGTGTCCGAGCCGGTTGGCCTCGTCGGTCTCCTCGGCGAACAGCGCGTCCATCGCCTTCTCGAGGACGTCGGCGGCGTCGGTCCGCAGGGCGATCAGCGCCTCGGCGGCGTCCTCGGGGATCGCATCGAGCTTGAGCGCGAGATTGGAAATCTTGGCGGCGTGGTCGGCGACGCGTTCCAGCTGGCGGGCGCTCGAGTGGAAGTCGAAACAGTCCTCTCGAGGGACGCCGAGCTCCTCGGCCGCCCGCGGGGAGCGAAGCGTCGCCCGGAAGATCCGCGAGACGACCAGCCAGAGCCGGTCGACGTCGTCGTCGCGCTCGATGACGTCCTGGGCGATGTCGTCGTCGTTCTCGACGAGGGCCGTGACGGCGTCCTCGAGCATCGAGGTCGCGATCAGGCGCATCCGGGAGACGGCGTTGACGATCGAGAGTTCGGAGGAGTCGAGTAAGTCCTGGATAACGACGCTGTCGGTCGTCTCCTCTAAGACCTCGACACCGACGAGACTCTGGGTCGCGTCGCGGATCGCCCGGCGCTGGTCGGTCGTGATCCGGGTCGCCTCGAGGCGGATGATGTCGAACCCGCTGACGTACATCGTCATCACCGCCCGAGTGAGTCGCTCGCCCTCGAGATCCGAGACGTCGAGGGTCCCCTCCTGACGGTCGGTCTCGCTGGCCGGCGTGAGCAGCAGCGAGTCCTCCTCGGGGTAACACTCGACGGTCGTGCCGGCGCTGACGCCGTTTTCCGTCGCCCACTGTTTCGGCAGCGAGACCGTGTACGTAGAGCCGCCGGTCACCTGCACCTTGCGCGTCTCCATACCCGTGCGTTCGGTTCTGACCGTATAAACGACACTGATCTATAGAGGCGTCACAGATCGGTCTAGGTCTTTTATCGGCGGCTATTCGGTGCGTTCGTCCCGCTCTGTGGGTTCGCTGACACTGGGAACCGGTGTCGAACATAGGAGTATATAGAGAACATAGTAGGGTACTTAGACGCCATCGGCTATAGAGTCACCCGATGGGAAACGACCCGAGATCGGATTCTGGCGGCGCGGTTTCGCGTCGCCACGTGCTGCTCGGCGCCGCCAGCGCAGGGCTGGCGGGGACGGCTGGCTGTCTCGTCCGCGGCCAGGACAGCGGTCTCGAGGGCGAGATCGTCGTCGACGGTTCGAATACGCTGTTGCCGAACAGCGCGCTCGTCGCCGAGATGTTCGTCTGGGAGAACAACCAGGTACAGATCCCCGTCAGGGGATCGGGGACCGGCGCCGGGTTCCAGCAGTTCTGTCGCGGCGAAACGGCGCTGCAGAACGCGAGTCGCGAGATCGCCGACGACGAAACCGAGCTGTGCGATGCGAACGGCGTCAACTGGTTTCAGCTCGAGGTGGTTCGGGACGGGCTGGCGCTCATGAAACACCCCGAGAACGACTGGTGTGACTGTCTGACGACCGACCAGCTTCGCGAGCTGTGGCAGCGTGGCTCCGACGTCGAGACCTGGCAGGATCTGGACGACGACTGGCCCGACGAGGAGATCTCGCTGTACGGTCGGGACTCCGCGTCGGGAACGTTCGATTACTTTACGGAGACGATCAACGGGACTGTCGGGGACATCCGCAACGACTACAGCGGAACGCCGGACACGAACGCGATCGTCCGCGGCGTGAGCGGCAATCGGAACGCGATCGGGTTCGGCGGCGCGGGGTACTATTACGAGAACGAGGACGACCTCGGGCTGATCGCGGTTGACAACGGCGAGGGCTGTGTCTACCCCGAACCCGAGACGATCGAGGACGGGAGCTACGAGCCGCTGTCGCGACCCATGTACCTCTACGTCCGCGAGGACGAACTCGAGCGCCCCGCCGTTCGGGAGTTCCTGCGATTTTACCTGGACAACACCCAGGAGACGGCTCGCGAGGTCGGGTTCTACGCGGTTCCCGACGAGACGATCGACGAACAACACGCCAAACTCGACGAACTGACGGAGGCATACCGATGAACGACGCCGAAACCGGGAGGGAAGGCAGATGAGCACCGAACCGGTCGATCTTAGCCGCGAGAGCAACGACGTCGGCACCGTCGTCGACAGGGCCGCGAAGTGGATCTTCTTCTCGTGTGCGCTCGTCACCGTGCTGACGACGCTCGCGATCATCGCGGTCCTGGTCGACGGCGCGATCGACTTCTTCGCCGAGGTTTCGATCGTCGAGTACCTGACCGGAACCGAGTGGAACCCTCGAGACGCGGCGAACCCGGACTTCGGCGTGTTACCGCTCGTGTGGGGGACGATGGTCATCACGGTCGGCTCCGCGCTGATCGCGATTCCGGTCGGCACGCTGACGGCGATCTACCTCGCGGAGTACGCCGACGAGCGGGTTCGCCGGAGCGTCAAACCGACGCTCGAGGTTCTCGCCGGGATTCCGACGATCGTCTACGGCTTCTTCGCGCTCTCGTTTATCACGCCGATCATCCAGTTCTTCCACCCGGACGTCGGCACGTTCAACGCGCTTTCGGGGGCGATCGTCGTCGGGATCATGATCATTCCGATGGTGTCGTCGATCTCCGAGGACGCGATGAGTTCGGTGCCGGACTCGCTTCGGAACGCGGCCTACGGGCTCGGCGCAACGAAGTTCGAGGTGTCGACGCAGGTCGTGTTGCCGGCGTCGCTGTCGGGGATCCTCGCGGCGTACGTCCTCGCGATCTCGCGGGCGATCGGCGAGACGATGGCGGTGACGCTGGCCGTCGGCATGCTGCCACAGATCACGGCCAGCCCGTTCGCCGAGATGCAGACGATGACCGCCTACATGGTCGAGATCGGGACCGGCGACGCGTCGGTCGGTTCGATCGGCTACATGAGCCTGTTCGCGATCGGGCTCACGCTGTTCGTGATGACGTTTCTGATGAACGTCGGTAGCATGTGGATTCGATCCCGCTACCGGGAGGAGTACCAATGAGCACGCCGACAGAAATCGACGGCTTCGGGGGCGAGGACGAGTCGATCCGCCGAATGCGCCGCTACGGCCGACTCTTCCTCGGCGCCTGCATACTCGCCACGATGGTCGGGATCGTCGCGCTGATCGCGCTCGTCGCAGACGTCGTCTACGAGGCGTGGGGGTGGCTCACCTGGGAGTTCCTGACCTACCCACCCTCCTACCTGGTCGAACACTACGATCCGTCGAACTACGGCGACCTGCCGACCGGCCCCGGCGGAATGTACCCGGCGATCGTCGGCTCAATCTACCTCATCGCGATGACGGCCGTCTTCACGCTCGTGCTCGGGGTCGGCGCCGCGATCTACCTCGAGGAGTACGCCAGTGAGAGCCTGCTGACGCGGTTTATCGAGGCCAACATCGCGAACCTCGCGGGCGTCCCGTCGATCGTCTACGGACTGCTCGGGCTCGCCCTGTTCGTCAGGGCGATCGGGACGGGCTCGAGCCTGCTGGCCGGTGCGCTGACGCTGACGCTGCTGATCCTGCCGATCGTCATCGTCCAGACTCAGGAGGCGCTGCGGGCGGTTCCGGACTCGATGCGCCAGGCCTCCTATGGCACCGGCGCGACGCAGTGGCAGACGATCCGCAACGTCGTGCTCCCCGAGGCGATTCCGGGCATCATGACCGGGATCATCCTCTCGCTGTCCCGGGCGATCGGCGAGACGGCGCCGATCATCATGGTTGGCGCGGCGACGTCGATGTTCGCTCCGCCGAGTCTGACGAACCCGCTGGGATCGTTCGCGGCGATGCCGATGCAGATCTTCGAGTGGGCGAAAGCCCCGGAAGGTGACTTCCAGCACGTCGCCGCCGCCGGGATCATCGTTCTCCTCACCGTCCTCCTGTTGATGAACGCGACGGCGATCTACATTCGAAACAAGTACGATCGACGGGCGTAGCCGTCAATGCTGTCGGTCGATCCAGCCGTTTCGGTTTTTGTCACAAGAGAGTTCCCTGTATTGGCTCGGCTTCTCCGAAGAGTACTATAGCTCTATATAGAGGACATAGTACGGTATTTAGCAACGCCGCGCCTCCGTCGAACCGATGAGCGACGAGACGAGCGACCGACGAACGACGCTGCGATCGGCGGTCACGTCTATCGGGTCGGACCGCGGTCGTTTCGCAATACGTAACTTGCTCAGCACCAATGCCGAGACAACCGGTATGACTGCAAACAGCGGCTCGGAGGCGGTCGAGACGACAGCACCCGAACGGACGGCCGAGGCCGACTCCGGCGTCGAGATGTCGGCCGCCGACAGGCCGCTCGGCTCGCCCCGAGTCGACCGCGCGATCATCGAGTCCCGGGACCTCGACGTCTTCTACGGCGACACGCAGGCCCTCCAGGGAATCACCATGGACATCCCCGAAAAGCAGGTGACGGCCCTCATCGGTCCCTCGGGCTGTGGGAAGTCCACCTTCCTGCGGTCGATCAACCGCATGAACGACCTGATCGACGTCGCCCGCGTCGAGGGCGATCTCCACTTCCACGGGAAGAACATCTACGACGAGGACGTCGACCCCGTCGCCCTGCGCCGGAAGATCGGGATGGTCTTCCAGAAGCCGAATCCCTTCCCCAAGTCGATCTTCGACAACGTCGCCTACGGACTACGCGTCCAGGGAAAAGACGACGACGTCGAAGAGAAGGTTCACAAAGCTCTCGAGCGCGCCGCACTCATCGACGAGGTCGAGGATCAACTCGACTCGAGCGGCCTCGATCTCTCGGGCGGCCAACAGCAGCGCCTCTGTATCGCCCGCGCCATCGCGACCGACCCCGAAGTGATTCTGATGGACGAGCCCGCCTCGGCGCTCGATCCGGTCGCAACCTCGAAGATCGAGGACTTAGTCGAGGAACTCGCCCAGGAGTACACCGTCGTGATCGTCACCCACAACATGCAGCAGGCGGCCAGGATCTCCGATAAGACCGCCGTCTTCCTCACCGGCGGGAAGCTCGTCGAGTTCGACGACACCAACAAGATCTTCGAGAACCCCCAGAGCGACCGCGTCGAGGACTACATCACCGGCAAGTTCGGCTGATCCGTCACGGCCGATTCGTCGGCCGTCTCGCTTTTTTACTCGGTCGCTACCGTCGGTCGGAATCAGGAGTGTCTGGATCGTCATAGATTCATACGGTTTACTGTACGTCAGTTCCGGCGCAACCGAGACCCGGTCGGCGGTTGCGCCGGGACATCGGTACAGCAATCCGTATCAGTCGTGGTCGGTGGCCATCTTCGGTGTCGAGTCGTCGATCGTCGCCGTCGGTTCGGTCAACTGCCCGGTCTCGTAGCCGGCCCAGTCGAACTTCTGCTGGGAGTAGATCGCGACGTTGACCAGCGCGAGCAACACCGGGACTTCGATCAGCGGCCCGATGACGGTCGCGAACGCCACCCCGGAACCGACGCCGAACACCGCGACGGCGACGGAGATGGCGAGTTCGAAGTTGTTCGAGACGGCGGTAAAGCCGATGGCCGTCGTCGTGGAGTAGTCGGCGCCGATCCCCCATCCCATCGCGAAGCTCACGAGGAACATGACGACGAAGTAGATCGTCAGCGGAACGGCGATCCAGAGGACGTCGGTCGGCTGGTCGAGGATGTTGTCCCCCTGCGTCGCGAACATGACGATCACCGTAAAGAGGAGGGCGATCAGCGTGACCGGACTGATCTTCGGGACGAACTCCTCCTCGTACCACTCCTCACCTTTCGATCGGACGCCGCCGAATCGAGTCAGGATCCCGCCAGCGAACGGAATACCGAGGAAGATCGCGATCGCCCAGAACACCTGGGTGACGGTGATGTCGAAGGTGCCGATGCCGGCGACGAGCGCGTCCATTCCCAGAAGCGGCGGGAGGAACAGCGCGAAGAACCAGATGTACACCCCGTAGGTAACGATCTAGAAGACGCTGTTGAACGCGACCAGTCCGGCGACGTACTCGCTCGAGCCGTCCGCGAGGTCGTTCCAGACCAGCACCATCGCGATACAGCGGGCCATCCCGATGAAAATCAACCCGAGGAAGTACTCGGGGTGGGCCGGGAACGGCGGCACGAGCCCGCTGAAGAAGATCACGGCCAGCAGGAACATCAGCGTCGGTCCGATCAGCCAGTTCTGGATGAGGCTGAGACTGAGCACTCGCCACGCGCTGAACACCCGCGGGAGCCGTCCGTAGTTGACCTTCGCCAGCGGCGGGTACATCATCGCGATCAGCCCGATTTCGACGAGGTGGTACTCCTGGATCGGCTCGACGATGCCGGGCGCGACGTAGCCGAGACCGACGCCGATCCCTATCGCGAGGAAGATCCAGACTGTCAGGTACTTATCGAGAAAGTCCATCGACCGCGGATCACCACAGTCCGGACAGCCACAGTCGGGCGCGGGATCGAAACCGCTCGACTCGGTCCCGTACGCTTCGGCTCGCGGCCGAGACGGGGGTATCCCAGGCGCAAGCTACATCAAGACGGGACGAACTGTGTCTGGTATGGCCAGAAAGTCGTATCAGGAGAAACTCGCGGAGCTGCGCGAGGACGTCCTCTACATGAGCGAGGTCGTCATGGAGCGGCTCCGCATGGGGCTGTCCGCCCTCGAGCAGAAGGACACGGAACTCGCCGACGAGGTGATGGAGGGCGACCGCGAGGTCAACGAACTGTACCTCAATCTCGAGCAGGAGTGTATCGAGCTGCTGGCGCTCCAACAGCCCGTCGCCAGCGACTTGCGGTTTATCGCCTCGACGTTCAAGATTATCACCGACTTAGAGCGAATCGGCGACCTCGCGGTCAACCTCGGCGAGTACACCCACGAGGCTGAACACGACCGGTTCCCTGACGTCGACGTCCAGGCGATGGGAGAACTGACCCTCGAGATGATCGAGGACGCGATGCTCGCCTACGACGAGGAGGACACCGACGCCTGCCGGGAACTCGCCGACCGCGACGACGACGTCGACCACTTCGCCGAGCGAGCCAGCGAAGTCGTCGTCCGGGACCTGATCGAGCGGGAACTCGACTCGCCCGACGAGGTCGAGCGGATCCTCCAGGACGTCTCGCGGCTCCTGTTGACGATCCGGGACCTCGAGCGGGTCGGCGACCACGCGGTCAACATCGCCGCCCGCACCCTCTACATGGTCGAGAACGACGACGAACTCATCTACTGACTCGATCTCGCGTTCGGCTTGTCGAAACGATATTCGACTGAAAGTTCTTGTCGGGAGACGAGTTACTTCGACTCCCGGATGACCGAACTCCGATCCGTTAGTCGACGTCACGTACTCGGCGGTAGCGCAACCGTTACTGCCGCCGTAACCGGCGGCTGTCTCGGACGAGCGTCCAGCGAGTCGAGCACGGAGTGTTCGTTCCCGAACGAGGCGCCGTTCGAAACCGAGGCGATCAGTCAACTGACGGTTCGATCCGAACGCCTCACGGCGGATTCGGTGACCGACTTCGGGATCAGCGTCGTCCTCGAGACCGACCCCGATTCGGTCGACCTCGTCGAGATCAGAGCGGCGGACGGAACCATCCGAGCCGCAACGGCGGTCACCGAGGCCGAGGCGACGATCACCTGGCGGCACGGGTCGGAACCGCCGTCCGGCGTGCGCTACGACCTGTACGCGCGCTGGACGGGCGAAACCGTCGATCGGTCGACGATCAAGGCGACCTGTTCCGACTGACGGCCGTTCGGCTCTCTCGGTCACTGCTCGAGGTACCGTCGGCGAGCCGTGGCCTCGCGGCGCCGCCTGCTACCGGCTCGCCCTCGCCGATCGGTTTCGTCGCTCCGGGACGCCCGTCAGTAGCTGGGCCGTGTCGACGACGTTTCGCGTCTCGAGCAACAGCTCGGCGGCCTGGCGGACCGTGAACTCGGCCTCGAGTTCGACGCCGTGACACCGCGCGTAGCACTCGAGCCAGTCGTTCATCGCCCGCTCTATGGCCGCGAACTCGGCTTCCGAGAACGCGACGAGCCGTCCCCCGGTCCGGGCCTCGACGTAACACCAGATCGCCTGGCCCGCGCCCTCGCGGAGGTACTCGCGAGCGCGCTCGGAGTCGGCGGCCGCCTCGCCCGCCTCGAGTGCCGCTCGGTCGCGTTCGGCCCGCCGGGCGAGCGCGGCGATCCTGGGTCCGTACCGGCTCATCACCCTTCGCGGTACTCGACGCCCTTCCCGCCCCGGGGGTGCTCCCAGGCGGTGTCGGCGACGATCGCGCAGGTGCCACACTCCACGCAGGGCTGGGTGTCGAGGCTGACGACGGTCTCCTCGTCGCCGTTCGTCTTCACTTGCTCCGTGCGGTAACAGCCCCCGCCGAACTCCTCGGCGCTGACGGGGCAGGCGTAGACGGCGGCCCCGCTCGCTTCGGCGGAGTCGTCGCGAAGCTCGATGTGGGGGTTGCCGACGTCCGTGTCGTAGGTGAGGTCGCCGATCCGTTCCTCGAGGCTCGGCGGCTCGGCGTCGTTCTTCCAGCGGATGCTCTTCCCGCGGGCCTCGCCGATCACCGTCGGCACCGTCGTGTACCCGGTGCGCGTGTCGGGCAGCATCGACACCAGGAACGGCGAGTTGTACGCCCGCTCGAGGACGCGGTCGGCGAGCGAGTTCCCGAGCGCGACGCTTCCGAGCGGGGACTCGAGCACGCGGTCGACGGCGTTCGTGACGACGTCGCGCTCGCCGACGGCTCGGGCGAGGTCGTACTGTTTGGGGCGGAGTTTGGCCATCGTCCCCGAGTCCTCGAGCAGCTTCGCGTAGCGCCGGCCCGCGGCCTCGGGGTCGGCGTTACCCCGCGTGATCGCGAAGGCGTCGGCCGCGAGCGCGCCGGCCGTGACGGCGTGGTTCATCCCCTTGATGATCGGGCCCTGTGCCTGCATCTGGCCGGCGGCGTCCCCGACCAGCATCAGACGATCCCGGTAAGGCTCGCGATGGGCGACCTTCTTCGAATCGGGGACGAGCTTCGCGGCGTACTCCCGCTCCTCGTAGCCGTCGCCGATCCAGTGGGCCATCACGGGGTGGGTCAGTAGGGCGTCGAGCAGCTCGTGGGGTTCGGCCTGCTCGGCAACGAGACTGTCGAGGTGGAAGACGGTCCCGATCGACAGCGACTCCTCGTTGGTGTAGAGAAAGCCACCGCCGCGGACGTCCTCGAAGAGGTCGCCCGAGAACAGGTGGGCGACGCCCTCGTCGTCGTCGATCCCGAACCGGTGGTTGACCGCGTCGGGATCCATATCGACGACCGCCTTGACGCCCTGGAACCACTCGTCGGGCTCCTCCCAGTCCATGAGGCCGGCCTCGCGGGCCAGCTCGGAGTTGACGCCGTCGGCGGCGACGATCAGGTCGGCCTCGATCGGATCCAGTTCGTCGCAGGTGACGCCGACGATCTCTCCCCCCTCTCGGAGAAGGCCGTTCACCCGGACGTTCGTCAGGACGCCCCCGCCCGTCTCGCTGGTCTTCTCGTGGACTCGTTGCTCGAGCCAGGAGTCCATCTTCCGGCGGAGCACGGCGTCACACCAGTCGGTGTCGTGCTCGTGGAGGTCGGTCAGGTCGTAGGTCTTGACCTTGTCGCCGGCGATGTTGTGGATCCGGTAGTCCGTGACCGGGCGTTCGGCGGCCGCCTCGCGGAAGCCGTCGAACAGGTCGTCGATCGTGTAAGGAGCCGAGTCCTCGGCGTAGACCAGCCCGCCGGAGACGTTCTTCGAGCCGGCTTCGACGCCCCGCTCGAGGACGAGCGTCTCGACGCCGTGCTCGGCGAGCCTGGCGGCAGCGGCGGCGCCGCCGGGACCGCAGCCGACGACGACGGCCTCGTAGTGCTCCCGTTCGGTCATCGGTCCTCACCTCCGCTTCCGTCGGCGATCGCCTCGAGCCTCGTCTCCCCGGATTCGACCGCCGAAGTGAGTCTGGGGAGGACCTCGAACAGGTCGCCCTCGATGTAGTAGTCGCTGAAGTCCCGGATCCTGGCGTCGGGGTCCGTGTTGATCGCGACGATCGTATCCGATTCGTCCATGCCGACCTTGTGCTGGACCGCCCCGGAGACGCCCGCGGCGATGTAGACGTCGGGCGCGACGACCTGGCCGGTCTCGCCGATCTGGCGTTCCTCCTTCGAGTACTCCTCGACGTGACCCTCGAACTGGTAGGCCGAGGTGACGATCCCCCGGGTGATGCCGAGTTCGGCGTCCTCGAAGGCGTCGACGAGATCGAGCCCGAGTTCCATCCCGCGGGTGGGATCGTCGGCGATCCCCCGACCCAGACAGACGATCACCTCGTGCCCCGCGAGGTCGATCCCGGCCTCGAGCCGGTCGTGCTCGGTGATCTCGACGCGGACCCAGTCCTCGTCGAGTTCCATGTCGTGTTCGACCACGAGTCCCTCCCGCTCGTAATCGGGTTCGATCGGGTCGAAGCTACCCGGGATGATCGAGGCACCCTGTGGGTGGAAGTCCCGACCTGGATTGTCGAGACAGAGGATCGTCGAGTACTCGAACCCCGAGAAGTCGGGTCGTTTCATGTGCAGGACCTTCTCGAAGGTCTTCTTGACGCCCGGTTCGCCCGTCTTCACCGGATTGGAGACCTCGTTCTCCTCGATGTAGAGGTCCGAACAGTCGGAGGCGAGCCCGGAGTCGAGTTCCGCCTGCACCTTCGCCGAGAGGTCCCGCCCGTTGTTCGTCGCCGGGAACAGGACGTAGCGGGGCTCGTCGTACTCGCGCCAGTCGGTGCTCTCGACGGTTCCCTGACCGCGGGCCATGTGGGCCGCGATCTCCGTGTAGGGCTTGTGGAGGAACCGTTCCAACCTCCGGTCGTCGTGGTAGACCGCGACGTCGGCGCCGTAGGCGATCGTCTCCTCGGCCAGGTCCTCGCAGTCGTCGCCCATCAGAAACGCGACGACCCGCTCGTCGTCACCGTAATCGTCCTCGAACTGGTCCATCAACTCCCGGGCCTTCCCCAGCATCTCCCGGGAGACCTCGAGCAGTTCGCCCCCCTGGGTCTCGCAGAACACCCACATGTCGGCGTACTCGCCGCCCTCGAGCGCCCTGACGTGTTTCTTGTCCCGCGTCGGATGCGAGAGGTCGTCGTCTTCTTCCTCCTCGACCGTCGACTCGTCTTCGTCGCCGTCGTCCTCGGTCGTCGGCTCGTCGCTCTCGTCGGTGTCTTCGACGTCCTCGCCGATCTCGTCCATTTCCTCGCCCTCCGCCTCGTCGCCGACGTCCTCTTTGGTCTCCTCGTACTCGCCTTCCGTCTCGGTTCCCTCCTCGACGCCGTCGCCGCCCGTCTCGTCGAGTTCCTCGAGCCGGCGGTGGATCGCCTCGCGGGCGGTCTTGCGGTCCTTCCCCGCCTGTTCGGCTTCCAGCACCGCCTGGATTTCGTCGACGTCGTCGAGCGTCTCGAGTTCCTCGCCCAGTTCGTCGGCCGCGTACTCGTCGGGATCGAGTGCCATCGTCAGTCACCTCCAGCGAACGGCTGTAGTTCCTCGAGAACCGGTTCCATCGCCGCGCCGTCCTCGGGATCGATCATCGTCGCCTCCCGTTCGGAGGGCGCCTTCGGGATCGGGTCGACCGAGGAGACGATCGTCGGCGAGCCGTCGAGCCCGATGTAGTCGGGATCGAGGTTCAGGTCGACGTGGTCCCACGTCGTCAGGTGCTCGTCGTGGTCGGCGGCCCGTTCCTGCGTTTCGGCCCGAAGTTCCTTGTGGGTCAGCCGGTGGGACGCTTTCCGGTAGGTGGGCTCGAACTCCGGATCGGTGATGACCACGCAGGGGAGGGGCGCCTCGACGGTCTCGATCTCGTCGACGTCGCCCTCGACCAGCCGCTTCGCCCGCAGCCGGCGCTCGTCCGGGTCGATATCCAGCGCGATGACGTGGGTGACGATCGGCCACTCGAGCGCCCAGCAGGTCTGGGGACCCGTCTGGCCGGTCTCCCCGTCGGCGGTCTTGAAGCCCGCGAAGACGAGGTCGACGTCGGCGACCTCCTCCCGGTACTTTTCGATCCCCGAACTGAGCGTGATCGCCGTCGCCCACGTGTCGGAGGCCGCCAGCTCGCGGTCCGACAGCAGGTAGCTGTCGTCGGTGTACACCGACTCCATCGCCTCCTCGAGCACGCTCGTGTATCCGGGCGGTCCCATGCTCATGCCGCTGACGTGACCGCCGTGGCGCACCCGCGTCTGGAGCGCGGCCTCGAGCGCGAACGCGTCGTTCGGGTTCATCACCGTCGGCGTCTTCCCCCGTTCCAGGTGGCCGTCCTCGTCGAAGGAGACCGCACCCTCCGAGAAGTCCGGTACGCCCTTCGTCAACACGATCGATCGCACGATTTCACCCCTCTTTGATAGTTGATCTCTCGCACCATACTCGACTCGTGCTAACGCAGCTGACACTATTAAGAATGCGGGGTAGGAATCGCCGGGAGAGAGAACGGTCGAAAACCGCTCCGAGACGACCGAATCCGATCGGGCGAGGACTCCGAGAACCACCGGAACGACCCGTTAGATGATCGAGTGTGCGACCCTGGAAGCGGTTCGACGTTCGAGCATCCGTCCGACCTGCTCCCGAGTTCCCTACTCGAGGTCGCGCTCGGAAGTCCTCATCGTGATCTCGCCGTCGGCCCGGATCGAGCCGTCGACCTCGGCGCCCGGACCCAGCTCGAGGTCGCTACAGGAAACGTCGCCGAGGATCCGCGCGCCGGGCTCGACGACGACGTCGCCGCTGCGGGTGGTCAGATCGCCGTGGATGCGGGTCCCCTCGCCGACCGAGACGTCCTCTCGTGCCCGGAGGCTGCCGAAGATATTGCAGTCCTCGCCGACGTCGATCGACTCGGCACGGATGTTGCCGTGGAGCCGACAGCCGTCGCCGATCGTCGCGGGCGTCGAGACCCGCCAGGCGTCGTCGCTTACCGTCGCGTTGCGGGGGACGATCAGCGGGTCGGGAGTCGGTTCCGTATCTTCGTCCTCGTCGTCGTCGACGAGCTGAGAGACGAGCCGCTGGGCGGCGTCCTCCTCGCCGATCAGCAGGAGCTGTTTGAGGTAGACAAAGAGGAAGACGATCGTCGGCATCGGGTTCCGGATGACGATCCAGCCGTTGGCCTCGAACCCCTCGTCGATCTCGACGTCGTCGCCGATATCGAGGTCGCCGGCGACCTTCATCTCGCCGCCGATGTGGACTCGCTCGCCGATGTAGGCGTCCTGGCCGACCAGCACGTTGTCGGCGACGTCACACCACATGTCCAGCCGGCAGTCCGCTTCGGCCTCGATGTCCCCGCCGAACTCGACGCTCTCGCCCGCGAGAACGTTCCGGCCGCGGACGCCGAACTCGATAGACGAGCGGGCGCCGACGAGGACGTCCCCGTCGGTCTCGAGGGCGACCTCCTTGGCTTCGGTCCCGTCGGGAACGACGAGTTCGTCGAGCGGATCCCTGCGAAACGCCACGTTCGCAACCAATGTGATCGGCAGGTAATAAAGGTCGCGCGATTCGACGGCGGGCGCGACGGTGGGGTGCCCGCGAGTACAGCCGTCCGGTTTTTACCACCCCGTCTCCTACTGGCGCTCATGACGACGCTTGCGTTCGACGACGAGGGTGTCGACGTCGTGTACGAAGGCACCGAGTTCCGCCTCGAGCGGGAACTCATCGAGGAAGCCACCGAGAAATCCTACTACGACGTGACCGACCACGAAGTGCTCAAGATCGTCGCCGAGCAGCCGAACCTGCAGGGCGAACCGCGACGCGTTGGCGACATCCTGCCGCGCGGAAACAACTGAGACGCGTTCTGGCGTCGGTCGCACGTTCTGGTACGATCGTGTGGCTGCGTTCGCCGATCCACAGCGGGATGCTCACTCGTCGGCGCCGTATCGTTCGGCCGCCGACTCGAACCCCAGTTCGTCCAGCTCGCGCCCGCGTCGGCCCTCGAGCTCGGCGACCGCTTCCGGCTCCGGTGCGACGTCGTCGGTGATTCGGGCCCACGAGGAGTGGACCTTCGAGTGACACCACCGACAGAGGTAGACCGTGATCTCGTGGGAGAGTTCGTCCTCGTCCTCGGCTTCGGCGGTGGGACTCTCGCTTCCGGCCGTCGATCCGCTCCCGTCGGCGTACGAGAGGTGGTGTTCCTCGAGCAGCGGTCGCTCGTCGTCGTGGGCCAGGCGCTTCTGCTCGAGGCCGCAGCGCACGCACTCGCGGTCGCGGTTTCGCGACCGGAAGTGGGGGCAGTCGGCCGGCGTCTCCTCGCGCTCGGGGTCGTGGACGGGACAGGCGTACTCCTCGGCTGCCCGCTCGCGGGCGAAGGTGGGGTCGGCGTCGGGCCGTTCGAAGGCGTACCGACACCGCCCGTCGTCGGTGCAGCGGTCGCAGACGCCGGCGAACGCGTAGGGGTCGTCGACGCCGACGGACGTTCCTCGCGGCGTTTTCTCCATCGCCGTCCCGTTGGCGAGCGCGACGTTTCAACCCCTCGCCACTCACCGCTCGAGTTTCACGGGAAGTTTTTGCCCTCGCAGCGGGCACTCGAGGTCGTGCGACTGCGCCACCACCCGAAATCCGGTGCCGCCCGCCAGCTGGCCGCGACCGTCGAGACGGCCGACTCCGCGCTCGCTCAGCTCCGCGGGCTCATGTTCCGCCGTTCGCTGCCCGAGGAGTACGCGCTGGCGTTCCGGTTCGGATCGGCGCGGCCCCGCGACGTCCACATGCTGTTCGTCTTCGTCCCGCTGGACGTGATCTGGGTCGTCGACGGCGTCGTCGAGCGCGTCGAACGGCTGCGACCCTGGCGGGGGATCGCCCGCAGCGAGGCCGACCTATTGCTCGAGCTGCCCGCAGGGGCGGCCGACGGCGTCGAGCCCGGCGACGAACTGGTCCTCGAGCCGGCCTGACTACTCGACGACCTCGAGCGCGCCGTCGACAACCCGGACGTCGAACAGCGCCGTCACCGACCTGTCGAACCCCTCGCGGTCGCGGTCGACGCGCCGGAGGACGACCGCGACGTCGACGAGCTCCGCGTCGACGGCCTCGAGGGCCTCGCAGACGGCCTCGATCGTGTGGCCCGTCGAGAGAACGTCGTCGACGAGGACGGCCCGGTCGCCCGCTTCGACCCCGTTCAGGAAGAGTTCGCTCTCGCCGTAGCCAGTCTCCTGGTGGATCGCGACCTCGTCCGGGAACCCGTAGGAGCGCTTGCGGACGACGACGAAGGGGACTCCCGTCGCCGTCGAGAGCGCCGTGGCGTGGTGGATCCCCATCGCCTCGGGCGCGACGAGGACGTCGACGTCCGCGAAGTCGATCCGCTCGCGGAAGCCGGCGACGACCGCCTCGAGAACCTCGGGCTCGACGATCGGAATCCCGTCGGTGACGCCGTGGACGAAGTAGTCGTAGCCGTCGCGATCGACGACGGGCGCCGCACGGAGCGACCGCGCGAGCGGCTCCAGCGTGGGGTCCATGTCCTCGCCTACGTCGAGAGGGGCGATGGTCGTTGGGGTCCTCGCGTCGAACGGCGACGACGGCTCGACGGTGGCGCCGACGGATGCAGATGGTGCCGAGACCGGCGAGGTTAAGTCGCCCCGTCCGAATAGGTCGTGATACGATGGCACGAGATTCGTTCTCAACGCCGGAGTCCGAGGATAGAGGAAGTCGGGGCAACCCGGCTGGGCGCGAAATTCCAGGGCCGAGATAACCCCTCCTTCGTGACTACGACTCCGGAACAGACGATCGCAGCCGACCGTACAGTGCGCCTTCTCGATACGACGCTTCGCGACGGCGAACAAGCCCCGGGTGTCTCGCTCTCCCCCGACGAGAAAGTCGAGATCGCCCGCGGGCTCGAGCGAGCCGGCGTGTCGGTCATCGAGGCCGGCAGCGCCTGTACGGGCGCGGGCGAGCGACAGGCGATCTCGCGGGTGACCGACCTCGACCTCGACGCCCGCGTGACGAGTTTCTGTCGCGGAATGAAAGGCGACGTCGACCTCGCGCTCGACTGTGACGTCGACGGCGTCCACGTCGTCGTCCCCGCCAGCGACCGCCACGTCGAGGGGAAGGTCGGCACCTCCCGCGAGGACAACCTCGCGAAGACCGCGGAACTCGTCGAGTACGCGACCGACCACGACCTCTGGGTCGAGGTCATCGGCGAGGACGGCTCCCGGGCCGATCTGGACTACCTCGAGGAGCTGATGGGAACCGCCCTCGATGCGGGCGCCGACCGGACCTGCTTCGCCGACACCGTCGGCCACACGGGTCCCGAGCGCACCGCCGAGGCGGTCTCCAGGCTGGCCGAACTTGGTCCCGTCAGCGCCCACACCCACGACGATCTGGGGCTGGGCGTCGCGAACGCGATTTCGGCGGTCTCGGCGGGCGCGGACCTGGTCCACTGTACCGTCAACGGACTGGGCGAGCGGGCCGGCAACGTCGCCCTAGAGGAGGTCGCGATCGCTCTCGAGCACGTCTACGGCGTCCACACCGTGGAACTCGAGGAGCTGTACGACCTCGCACAGCGGGTCTCGCGGGCGACGGGCGTCCCGCTGCCGCCGAACAAGGCCGTCGTCGGCGAGAACGCCTTCACCCACGAGAGCGGGATCCACACCGACGGCACGCTGAAAGACGACAAGATGTACGAGCCCTACGCGCCCGAGACCGTCGGGCGCGAGCGACGGCTTGCGCTCGGCAAACACACCGGCCGGGCCGGCGTCGCAGCGACGCTCGAGGAACACGGCGTCGAGGCCGACGGCGACGAGGTCGCCGAGATCGCCACCCGTGTCACCGAACTCGGCGACCGCGGTCGCCGGGTGACCGACGCCGACCTGCTCGCGATCGCCGAGGACGTCACTGGCGACGACCGCGAGCGCGTCGTCGAACTGCTCGACCTCACCGCGACCAGCGGGGGCGCGGTTCCGACCGCGAGCATCCGCCTCGAGGTCGACGGCGAGGAACGGGTCGCGAGCGGCACCGGATCGGGTCCGGTCGACGCCGCCGTCTCCGCGGTGCGGGAGGCGCTGGGCTCGATGGCCGACGCCGAACTCGAGTCCTACCACGTCGATGCCGTCACCGGCGGCACGGACGCCGTCGTCACCGTCGAGGTGACGATGGTCCGCGACGATCGCTCCGTGACCGTCGCCCGCAGCGAAGCCGACATCACACGAGCGAGCGTCGAGGCGATGGTCGACGCGCTCGATCGGCTGCTCGGACACGACACGCAGCCGCTCGCGCCGGCCGACGACTGACTCTCGTTACTCCCTTCAGTTCGACCGAGAAGCGTTTCGACTCGAGTGACGACGCCGTAGAGACCCCGTCGCCGACTAAGCAGCGCGCTCGAGGGACAGGTCCTGTTCGTGAGCTATTCAGCGTCGCATCCGATCGTACCGCCGGCTCCCGCTAGTGGAACGGCTGCCGGCTGAGTATGCCCCAGGGATCGAGGAAGTACACGCCCGCGAGAAACAGCGCGAGGGCGACGACGAACAGCCGAAGCACCACGTCGGTCCCGAACGACGACACCGGGTACAGCGTGTACGCGATCAGCGCCGCGACGCCGATCCAGAGCGTCCCGACGGCGACGCGCTGACGGAGTTCCATACCGGGCGGTCTCGCTCGAGCGGTATGAAGCTCCCGAAGGCCGCCCTCACAGCGAGAGGTCGCTGTCGCCGACCGTCCCCTCGTCGAGGACGTTCTTGCGGTTGTCGACCTGACCGACGTCGTCGTAGGCGACCGGTCCCGGAACCTGCTCGGCGTCCGGGCCCGGCTCGTTGCCGAGGTAGAGGACGTTCGGATCGGTGTTGTACTCCTGCAGGAGTCGGAACGTCGAGTCGGGCTCGCCGTACTCGCCCCGCAGGAGCCGTTCGGCCTCCTCCTCGGTCAGTCCGTCTTCGTCGCCTTCCTCGGCTGGCTCCTCCTCGCCCTCGAGGACGGCGATGGCGTCCTGTAGCTCCTCGTCGTCCGGATCGTGCTCCAGGGCGCGGGCGAGCGGGACGTTCTCGGCGTACCGCTGGGGGTCGCTGTCGGGATCGTTCATGTCGCCGAACTGGATCGCCCCCGGCGGACAGGCGTCCTCGCAGGCCGTCGTGCCGACCATCTCCTCGCCCATGTTGCCGTCCTGGCGGGCCGGGTCGAAGATGCACTTCTCCATGACGCCGCGGGGGCCGCGGCCGCTAACCCAGCGGTCGCGCTGGTCGTACATCATGTCCTCGCCGAGCTCATCGGAGGGGGCGTCGACCTCCGGCTCGCCCCACTGGAAGTAGTTGACGCCGTACGGGCAGGCGACCTGACAGTACCGACAGCCGATGCAAACGTCGTAGTCGGTGAGCACGAGGCCGCCCTCGTCGCGGGTGTGACGGGCCGTCGTCGGACACACCTTCTCGCAGGGGGCGTCCGTACAGTGCTGACAGGGCCGGATCAGGTAGTTGAAGTCCCGCGTTCCCTCGAAGTCGTCGGCGTCGGGCGACTCGACGGTGCCGTCCCCGTAGGCGATGATGTACATCCAGTTCGCGCCCTCGTTCCAGTTGTGCTCCTGGTTACACGCGACCACACAGGAGAGACAGCCGTCACAGACCTCGAGGTCGAGTGCCATCCCCCACTGGACGCCGTCACTGTCGCCCTCCTCCTCGCCTTCCTCCTGGGCCGCGACGATATCGGGTTCCGACCCGTCCCCGTTCTCGGCGGTCCCCCAGGCACCCAGGCCGACAGCGGCCGCGCCGGCGCCCATCTTCTTCATCGTGTCGCGCCGGGACTCCTCGCCGTCACCGCCAAAGCGAGAGAGCATTCCCGAGAGCGTTCCCTTCGCCTCCCGTTTGGCGTTCTCGTAGGCCTCCTTCGTCGGCCGCTGGTCCTCGCCGAACTCCTCGAGAACGTCCTCGTGGTAGCGCTCGTGGAACGCGGCCTCCGAGAGTTCGCCCTTCGTGACCCGCATCGCGTCCTCGGCCATCGCCATCCCGAGGTCCGCGTCGTACTCGGTCTCCTCGAGCATGGCCCGGAAGTCCTCCTCGGCGGCGTCCCCGAGGGGATGGAACGGGTCGTCCCCGAGGCCACCCTCGTCGTCGGAACTCATCGCGTCCGCTCACCTCGTCTCGCCGTCGGGAAGTTACTGATTTCTGACATTGTATCCGTTCGGGACTCCCTCCCATAGCTGCAGAGATAAAGCGGTTCCCTGCAAGGGATGGCAACTCATACCGAGGTTGGAGAGTGGTACGGATGTCGAACGGTCGGTGGACGTCCTCGTCGGTTCGGCGGGCGTCGTCGATCGTTCGGTCCTCGAGGCATTCGCGTCGGACGATTATTTTGTCCCAAACTATCATAAAAAGCCTCTCTCTGTGCAGCGAACGAATCGTCGAGGACTGCTTAGTGAAAGGCGACAACTCGCTACGTATCCGTGATCCCCATTTCACGGTCTTCCTCGCGGCGCTGACGACTCGAAACGGAGCAAAGAACGCTCCTAACGGAGGTAGGTCTGAACTACGTCCACGATACGCTCGGTGCAGTTCTCGGTGAGACGGCCTTGCCACGCAACGAGATCCTCACGACGCGGAGAGTGTACCGCCCACGGAGACGCAAAAGACTCTCGCGGGACACCACCTGTCTCCCAAACCGCTGGCCGAAGCGCGATGGAGTGATCGTACTCCTTGGTCGAGATCGCGACTGCAAGATACTGTTCCTCGCTGAACGGATGCTTCCGGTTGCTAACGATCAGCCACGGCCGCTGTTTCTCACTACCGAGTTTGAACGGATCTCGGCTTCGAACGACATCGCCTCGTTCGGGTCGCATCGATTAGGAGTCCTCGCTTGGATGCGGCGTATTGGGCGCGGCTGCATCCCACTCTTCCGGATCGATACCGCCATCGTCCTCATCGAGACGAGTGCTCGCAGTACGGAGGTCGTATGCTGCAGCAACTCGATCTTCATCCTCTGTAATGGCCCAATACTCGCCCTTGTGTCGCACGAGGTTACGTTCTTTGAGCCTCGAGAGGGCGGTTCCGACCGTGTTTGGGTCGGCATCGATCGCTGCCGCGATTTCGGCTCGGGTGAAGGCTTTGTCCCGCTGTCCGTACAGGTACGTGACTACCGCTTCCGGTACGCTCGGGCTCTGTGGTAGGTCACCGGATTCGAACTCGTCGATGCCCACGGGCATATAACGTACTTTGTGTGCTAGCGTAATTAGTGTGCTGGAGTACCAGTGTACTTCTATTTCTGCTGATAACGCATCCTCGCGCTCAGTTTGAGCGTCACCGTTCCAGACTTTCGGGCGAGTTGAACCACAGAAATTCCGCTCACGTCACTCCCTGATTCAAATCCCGTCGTTGTTTACAGCGACCAGATGACTCGCGCCGCTACGCGTTGCTCGTCGGTTGTGGTCGCTGCAAAAGCGCCGAGAGGGAGATTTGAACTCCCGAGTCCGTGAGGACAGCAGATTTCGAATCTGCCGCCTTGGCCGGGCTAGGCTATCTCGGCTCACTCCTACCTACCGCGGTGACGTTTTTATCGGTTTCGAATCGTCGCGCCGTCTGGGAACCGCTGGCGTGCGAACGTGACAGTCGGACGAAAGACGTTTCACGCGAGCCTTCGAGGTCGACGCCATGGACGTCACCCAGGCCAGCCGCGAGTGTTCGACCGTCCTCGAGGAGATCGGCGGCGCCGTCGTCTGCGATCGGTCCTTCCTCGAGGAGATCCTCGTCGGCGTCGTCGGACGGGGCCACGTCCTCCTCGAGGACGTCCCCGGGACGGGCAAAACGCTGACGGCTCGCAGCGTCGCCACCGCGCTCGGGCTCTCCTTCTCCCGGATCCAGTTCACGCCCGATCTGTTGCCGACCGACGTCACCGGCACGCACGTCTTCGACGAGCGCGACCGGAGCTTCGAGTTCAACGAGGGGCCGCTCTTTGCCAACGTCGTGCTCGCCGACGAGATCAACCGCGCGCCGCCGAAAACCCAGGCCGCCTTGCTCGAGGCCATGGAGGAGGGCCAGGTCACCGTCGACGGCGAAACCCGACCGCTCCCCGATCCGTTCTTCGTCATCGCGACCCAGAACCCCGTCGAACAGGAGGGAACGTTTCCGCTTCCCGAGGCGCAGGTCGATCGCTTCCTCGTCAAGACGTCGATGGGCTACCCCGACGCCGAGGGCGAGGTCGAACTGCTGCGACGGCGCGCGAGCCGCGAGGCTGGGAGTCCGACCGTCTCGACGGTCCTCGAGCCCGAGCAGATCGACGCGCTCCGGCAGGTGCCCGAGACGGTCCGGGTCGAGGCCGACCTGCTCGAGTACGTTGCCGCGCTGGCTCGCGAGACCCGCGGCGACGGCCGCGTCGAGGTCGGCGTCTCCCCGCGGGGCACCCAGCGGCTGTTCGAGGCCGCCCGTGCGTACGCGGCACTGGTCGGTCGGGAGTACGTCACGCCCGACGACATCAAGCGAGTCGCCGAGCCGGTCCTCGCCCACCGACTCGTGTTGACGCCCGACGCGACGGTCAACCGGGTCGAGAAGGCCGCGATCGTCGAGAGCGTCCTCGAGTCGGTGCCAGTGCCGACGGTCGAGTAGGCCGCCGGTGGAGGGAGAGCCCGCTCGGGGAACCGCTTCGGTGCAGGGGGTTACCGGTTCCCCATCGCCACGCCGAGTGCGACGCCGATCGCGACGCCCATCGGGAGCCACAGACCGAGGTCGTCGGTCGCGACGCCGATCGCGGTCCCCAGTGCGATCCCGACGGCGATTCCAGCGCCCAGTTCGGCTCCGTCGGTTCCGTCGGTGTCGTCGCCCGCCTCGGCGGTATCGTTCGCCATGTCCAGTCGTTCGTCGGAGCGACGATAGCTGTTGACCCCGTGAGCGGGCTTACCCCGTGTTCTTCATCCCGGCGGCGATCCCCTTGACCGTCAGCCGCAGGGTTCGCTCCTCGATATCGGTGCGGTGGGTGCGATCGAGCAGGTAGACCTGCAGCAGGTTCAGCGGGTCGACGTAGGGGTTGCGTCGCTCGAGGTTCTCGCCGAGCCAGTCGCGGGTGTGGAGCTCCTCGCGCTGGCCGATCGTCGTCACCAGCTCGGCCGCACGCTCGTACTCCTCGCTCAGCCGCGGGAAGAACCGATCGCGCAGGTCGGCGTCGGCCATCCCCGCGTAGGTCTCGGCGATCTCGAGTTCGGTTCGCGACAGCGAGAGCGCGGCGTTGTCCAGCGTCGATCGGAAGAACGCCCACTCGTCGTACATCTCCTGGAGGGTCTCCTCGGAGCCGCCGTCCTCGAGGTAGGCGTCGATCCCGCTCGCGAGGGCGTACCAGCCGGGCAGGATACACCGCGACTGGGTCCAGGAGAACACCCACGGGATCGCCCGCAGGTCCTCGACGGTGCGCTCGCCGGATCGCGAGGCGGGTCGCGATCCGAGGTCGAGGTCCTCGATAACCGTGATCGGGGTCGCCTGCTCGAAGTACCGGACGAACCCCTCGCTCTCGAGCAGATCGCGGTACTCCTGGCGAGCGGCGTCGGCCATCGTCTCCATCGCCTCGATCCACTCCTCGTCGACCCGCTCCTCGGGCCGTTGCTCGGCGTAGAGGCGGGCCCGAAGCTGGGCGTTCAGCATCTGCTCGATGTTGCGTTCAGCGATGCGGGGGTTACCGTACTTCTCGGCGATCGCTTCGCCCTGTTCGGTGAACTTCACCTGGCCCGTCACCGTCGAGTTCGGTAGCGCGAGCAGCGCCTCGTTCATCGGGCCACCACCCCGCGAGATCGAGCCCCCGCGGCCGTGGAACAGCCGCATCGTCACGTCGTAATCGTCGCAGATCTCGCCCAGGCGGCGCTGGTTCTTGTACAGCGACCAGTTCGCGGCGAGGAAGCCGTTCTCCTTGTTCGAGTCGGAGTAGCCCAGCATGATCTCCTGGGTCCGCCCGCGGGCCTCGAGGGCCTGGACGTAGGCCTCGTTCTCGAACAGCGTCCCCATGATCCGGCGGGCGCCCGAGAGGGCGTACTCGGTCTCGAGCAGTGGGACGATGTCGAGCCCGCAGTGTTCGGGCAGGGAGACGACGCCGGCCTGGTCGGCGAGGAAGAGGACCTCGAGGACGTGACTCGGCTCCTCGGTCATCGAGATGGCGTAGGTGTCGATCGCGTGGACGCCGTACTCGGTCTGCCAGTCGCCGAGTTCGTCGAACAGCGTCAGTACCCGCTCGGAGTCCTCCGAGAGCCCCTCGGTGTCGGTGAGGTCGATCACGGGCTCGTCCTGGAGGACCGCATCGGTCAGGAGTTCGACCCGTTCGTCCTCGTCGAGCCCGTGGTAGTCGATCCCCTCGCGCTCCAGCGCCGCGGCGATGGCGTCGGTGTGTTTCTGCTGGTGGTCCCGAAGGTCCATGCTGGCAAGCGAGAAGCCGAAGGTTGCGACCTGGCGACGGATCGGGTCGACGTGGGCGTCGACGACGCTCTCGGCGCCGTTGTTCCGCAAACTCTTGGCGACGACCTCGAGGTCCTCGAGCAGTTCGTCGACCTCCTCGTAGCCGCCCGGTCGGACGTCGCCGACCCGCGCCAGGCGCTCGCGCATCAGTTTGAGCTTCTGGCGGTAGGGCTCGCCCGGGTAGCGGTTCTCGGCGGTGCGGGCGCTGCCGGGCAGCAGCTCCCGGTCGTCCTCGAGTCCGGCCTCGAACTCCAGCCCGACGTCGATCCGGCTGCCGTCCTGGCTCAGCACGCCCGAGAGGCGCTTGAGCTGGGTGCGGTACTGCTCGAGGACGACCTCCCGCTGGCGCTCGAGGGTGTTGGCGGTCACCTCCGGCGTCACGTACGGGTTGCCGTCTCGGTCGCTGCCCGCCCACGAGCGGAACTCGAACAGCTTGGGAATCTCGAGGCTGTGGCCGATCTCCTCGTCGATGGCGTCGTCGAGTTCGTCGTACACCTCGCCGACGACGTCGAACAGCGTGTTCTCCAAGTACCACTGGACGTTGCGGGCCTCGTCGGCGACCTCCGGCTGGCGCTTGCGGACCTGCGGGGTCTGCCAGAGGCTGGTCACCTCGGCGTCGACGTCCCGCCAGACCTGATTGCGCTCCTTGTCGGTCAGCAGTCGCTCGTCGAGCGTCTCGAGGTGGGTCGCGATCGTCCGCAGCTTCGATTTGACCGTCTTGCGCCGGGCCTCCGTCGGATGGGCGGTGAACGTCGGCTCGATCAGCACGTCCTCGAGGACCTGCTGGACCGTCTCGACGTCGGTCTCGGCGAGCTCGGCCGCGGCCGTCTCGAGGCTGTCTTCGAGGGTCTCCTCCTGGGAACCGGTTCGGATCGAGCGCACCCGCTCGCGCTCCTCGGCGAGGTTGATCAGCTCGAAGTACGTGGTAAAGGCCCTGGCGACGACCCGCTGCTGGTGGGGCGAGAGGTTGTTGAGTTCCGTAGCCAGCGGCTCGCGGGACTCGAGGTCGCCCGAACGGTAGTCGATCGCGGTCGTCCGACAGGATTCGACCGTCTCGAACGCCCGTCGCGAGGTCTGCTCCTCGAGGACGTCTCCCAGAAGCGTTCCGAGTTCGCGAACGTCCTGGCGCACGGTCCTGTTATGCAGTGTCATTGCAGGGTCGTACGGACCGGAGCTTAAAAAGCCCGGTAGCATCCCGAAGCCTTGCCTCACACATCTTTTTCCCTGATAGTTACGTCGTTCGGCACGAACTCGACGATCCCGAGGTCCGAACCGATCCGTCTCGAGTGCTGTCGATTCGACGGTGTCCAGAACAGACGTTTCGCTCGGTTTACCAATTCCATTCCCTACACTACTCCGGATATGTCGAATTATATATCTAAGGTCATGACAACTCGAGACAGATATCTCGACTTTCGGACCGTACCTTCGCATCTGAGATCCCCTCTTGGTTCCTGTTCGAGGGAACAGCGATACTCGTACGAGGGGTGGCTCGCTCGACGGCGATGGTCTATCGACCGTAGTATCGGAATCTCTTACTGAGTCTCATCGAAGGAGGTCAGCCAAACCGTATAGTTAATTACACACATACGAACGTGATAACAGAATGTTTAACCACCAATAATTATATCGTAGATAGGTCGTGGATCGGACGGGACGACGTCGGGAGCGACGACTCCGATCGGAACGGGAGAAGTCGGGTTTCGACCGGGTCTGACCGACCGGGGGAGGCGACTTGCTCACTTCGCGTCGCGAACGGCCTCGTTCAGCTCCGGCACGACCTCGTGGAGGTCGCCGATCACGGCCCAGTCGGCCTTCTGGATGATCGCCGCCTCGGGGTCGGTGTTGATCGCGAGCAGCGTCTCCGCACCCTTACACCCGACCATGTGCTGGATCGCGCCGCTGATCCCGCAGGCGATGTAGATATCCGGACTGATCTTCGCGCCGGTCTGTCCGACCTGGTCGTCGTGGGGGCGCCACCCCTCGTTGACCGCGGCGCGAGAGGCGCCCACCGTTCCGCCCAGCAGCTCCGCCAGCTCCTCGAGCTGGTCGTAGTCCTCGGCGCTGCCGACGCCCCGGCCGCCGCCGACGACGACCCGGGCCTCGCCCAGCGGGATCCCCTCCTCCTCGCCCGTTTCGACGCGATCGACCTGCACCGCGAACTGGTCGTCCTCGAGGTCGGGCTCGAACGTCGAAACCGACGGCTCCGTCGGCGACGCGGCGGGCTCGATCGGAAACTCGTGTTCCGCCGCCGTCAACAGTTTGTGCTCGCCCTCGAGGCGGGCGTGCTCGATCAGACTGCCGCCCCAGCGGTTCCGCCGGAGTTCGTAGGCGCCGTCGTCGGTGACGTCGACCGCGAGACAGTTCGTCGCCATCGGCGCGTCGAGAGTCGCGCCGACGCGAGCCAGGACCTCGCGGCCGCGGTCGGTTCCCGGGGCCGTGATCGTCCCGGCCTCGCGCTCGGACGCGAGCTGAACGATGCTCTCGGCCCAGGCATCAGGCGCATAGCGCTCGAGGCGGTCGTGGGTCACGCGATGAACCGCCTCGACGCCGTGGTCGCCGAGGTCGTCGCCGAGCGCGTCGGCCTCGTCGCCGAAAGCGACGGTCTCGAGCGAGGCCTCCTCGGCGGTCGCCAGCTCGCGGGCCATCGCGAGCCCCTCGAGCGACGTCTCTTCGGGCGTTCCCTCGTCGTGCTCGACGAGCGTGAGGATCATATCACCTCCACCTCCTCGGCGAGAATCTCGACGATTTCGGGCACCGCTTCCGAACCCTCGCCCAGGATCTCCGCGGGCGAGTCGTCGGTCTCGGGCGCCTCCAGACGAACCTTCTCGAGTCCGCCCGCCCTCGTCTTGGCCCGGGGCTCCACGCTCTCGATCTCCTGCTGGCGAGCCTGCATCTTGGCCCGCATCGAGGCGTACCGGGGCTCGTTGAGCCCCTCCTTGACGGTGACGACGGCCGGCAGGTCGACCTCGTACACCTCCTCGCCGCCGGAGATCTCGCGTCTCGCGATCGCGGTTCCGTCCTCGATCTCGAGGTCCTTGATCCCGGTGACGCAGGGGTAGCCCAGTTCGTTCGCGACGCGGACGCCGACCTGGTAGTTGGCCGCGTCGGCCGACTCGTTGCCGAACAACAGCAGGTCGAACCTCTCGTCGTCGGCGAGCCGATCGATTCCGTCCGCGAGCGCGTCCGCGGTCGCCCGCGGCGACCACTCCTCGTCGTCGGTCTCGAGCAGCGTCGCCTCGTCGGCCTGCATGGCCAGTCCCGTCCGGAGCTGTTCGTCCGCCTCGGGCGGCCCGAGGGTGAGCAGGTGAGCGGAGCCACCGTGGGTCTCGACCTGCGCGACGGCCTCCTCGATCGCACACTCCTCGTGGGGGCTCATCGTAAAGCCCAGCCCGCTCGCGTCGATTCGCTGCTCGTCCTCGGTGAGGACGATCTTGGCGCCCGTGTTCGGGACGCGTTTGAGACAGGCGAGTACCTTCATCGTTAGCTCCGGATGCGGTCGTTCTCGGGGTCGAACAGCGGCTCGCTGCCGGCGACCTCGACAGTGACGGGGTACTGCGTTCCCATGTACTCGACCGCGAGTTCGCGGCCCTCCTCGGCGTACTCCGGCGGGAGGTACGCCATCAGGAGGTGCTTGCCGACGGTCGGTCCCGTCCCCGCGCTGGTGACGTAGGACTCGCGACCGTCCTCGTCGACGATCACCTCGCCGTCGCCGTCGAGGACCGGTTCACCGCCCAGCATGAATCGGGGCTCGCCGCCCTCGGGGGCGTGGTCGGCCACGGAGAGAGTACACAGCGTCGCCGCGTCCTCGCTCTCGAGCGCTTCCTCGTACGCTTCCTTCCCGACGAAGTCGGCGTCCTTGACCCCGTGGAAGGTCAGGCCCGCCTCCGAGGGGTCGTACTCGAGTTCGAGCTCGTGGCCGTAGAGGCGGTACCCCTTCTCCATGCGGCCGGTGGTGCCGTAGACCCCCATCCCGACCGGGCGAATGTCGTGGTCCTCGCCGGCCTCCTCGATCACCTCCCAGAGCCGTCGGCCCTGACCCATCGGGGCGTAGATCTCCCAGCCGCGTTCGCCGACGTACGACAGCCGCATCGCCCAGGCGTCGACCTCGCCGACGGTGATCTCCTGTGCTGTGTAGGGCGGGAACGCCTCGTGGGAGACGTCCTCCTCGGCGACCGACTGGACGACCTCGCGGGCGTTCGGCCCCCAGACGCCCAGCGTACACAGCGACTCGGAGTTGTCGATCATCGTGACGTCGGCGTTCTCGGGAATGTGGCTCCCGAACCAGGCACGATCGGAGCCCGCGGCGGCCCCGCCCGTGATCAGCCGGAAGTGATCGGGGCCGAGGCGGGCGATCGTCAGGTCCGAGACGAAGCCGCCGTTTTCCGCCAGGATCGGCGTGTACACCGTCTTCCCGACGTCGACGTCGATCCGGCCGACGGCCATCTCCTCGAGGAACTCGCGGGCGTCCGCACCTACGAAATCGAAGATGCCGAAGCCCATGTCGCCGACCATCGCGACCGCGTCGCGCATGTGTAAGTGTTCGGCCAGGATAATCGGCGACCACCACCGCGAGTCCCACTCGTTGGGTCGCTGCAGGTCCTCGAGGTCGTCGGCGTAGCGCTCGAGGAGGTCCTCGTTGGACTCGTACCACTGCGGGCGTTCCCAGCCCGCGGCCTCGAAGAAGCGCGCCTCGAGGTCGTCCTGGCGGTCGTAGAACGGACTCGTCCGCAGCGGACGCGAACTCTGCCACTGCTCGTGGGGGTGGACGATACCGTAGATCTTCTGGAACCCCTCGTGGGCGCGGTTCTTGACGAACCGCCTGGAGTTGCCGTACTCGTAGAAGCGGTTGACGTTCGAGCCGTGGAGGTCGATGTCGGACCACCCCCGGGTCATCCACTGGGCGACGGCCTCGCCGACGGCGGGGGCCTCCTTGATCCAGACCGCGGCGCAGGACCACAGTCCCTCGACGTCCTGGAGCGGGCCCAGAAGCGGCGCGCCGTCGGGGGTCACCGACAGCAGCCCGTCGATCTCGTGGCGGACGCCTGCCTCGGGATCGTCGAGCAGTTCGGGAACCATCTCGAGGGCGTCGTGCATCGACTGCTCGAACGCGTCGTCGGTCAGCGGCGGCTGGGTCGGCGACAGCGGTGCCTCGTCGATCGAGGGGATCTCGTCGACGTCCCAGAGGATCGGCCGGTGTTGGTAGGAGCCGACTTCGAGGTCGTTACCGTGCTGGCGCTCGTACATCTGGGTGTCCATGTCGCGGAGGACCGGGAAGGAGATCTCGCCCTCGTAGTCCTCGAAAAACGAGATCGGGCCGACGCTGACCATCTGGTGGACAGCCGGCGTCAGCGGGATCTCGACGCCGGCCATCGCGGCGATCTTCGGGCTCCAGAGCCCGCAGGCGATGGCGACCTCGTCGGCCTCGACCGTCCCTCTGTCGGTCTCGACAGCCTGGATCTCACCGTCCTCGACGTGGAGGTCGAGTACCGCCGTATTCGGTGACACTGTCAGCCCGCCGTCGGAGTACTCGTCGGCGCGCGCCCGCATCACCTCGCCGGCTCGAAGCGGGTCGCAGGTCCCCGCACCCGGGCTGTAGAAGCCGCCCTCGATCAGGTCGGTGTTAGCGTACGGTACCATCTCCTCGACCTCCTCGACCGAGAGCAGTCGTCCGGGCTCGCCCCAGGCCTTCGCGGACTGGACGCGGCGTTCGAGCTCCGCCATGCGCTCCTCGGTCCGGGCCACCTCGATCCCGCCGCTGTTGGTGAAGGTGTCCATGTCCTCGTACTGTTCGATGCTCCGGCGGGTGAGGTGGGTCATCTCCTTGGAGTGTTCGACCGGCATCAGGAAGTTCGACGCGTGACCCGTCGATCCTCCGGGGTCCGGCAGCGGTCCCTTGTCGAGCAACAGGATGTCCTCTCGCCCGCAGTCCGCGAGGTGGTACGCGAGGCTGTTGCCGACGACTCCCGCACCGATGACGACGGTGCCCGCACTCGAGGGAAACGCGTCGCTCATCTCCGGTCGCCCCGCTCGAGCGTCTCCGTCCGTGTTCCGTGTGAGTGCCGACCGTCCGAGCCGCGTCTGTTGTTAACTCTCATACTACGTTCCAGTTTCGTAGCAACGACATCCAGGATATTAAATTTCCCCAGGAGCGGCGAGGACGCGGCCGAACGAGTGCGAACTGGTTCGGGCGATCCCGCGGTCATTAAGTGACCGACGCGGTGGATCCGAGACGCCGGCCGAACATGATCCCGGCCGGCTCCTCGTCGTATCCGGAACGCTATACGTGAGCTAACACTTATCACGCTTTCCAGAAAACATATGCTAGATGACGGATCCGAACCAGGACGGGGCGATCCCGACCGACTACGAGATCGCACAGAACGCCGAGAAGCGCCCGATCGCCGACGTCGTCGAGCCGTACGGGCTCGCGGAGGAGGACCTCGAGCCGATCGGCGACTACAAGGCGAAGGTCTCGCTCGAGGCGATCGAACGGCTCCGGGACGAGCGGTCGGACGACGGGAAGCTGATCCTCGTCACCGGGATGACGCCGACGCCGCTGGGCGAGGGGAAGACGGTGACGACGGTCGGGCTCGGCCAGGCGTTCAACCGGATCGACCGGGACGCACTGGTTGCGATCCGGGAGCCGTCGCTGGGACCGGTCTTCGGCGTCAAGGGCGGCGCCGCGGGTGGGGGGTACTCCCAGGTACTCCCGATGGAGGATATCAACCTCCACTTCACGGGCGATCTGCACGCGCTCACGTCGGCGCACAACCTGATCTCGACGATGCTCGACAACCACATCAAGCAGGGCAACGAGCTCGATATCGCGGTCAACTGGGTCAACTGGCCCCGCGCGATCGACATGAACGACCGGGTCCTCCGGGAGACGGTGGTCGGACTGGGCGGCGAGGTCACCGGCGTCCCCCGCGAGGACGGGTTCATCCTGACGGCTGCCTCCGAGATGATGGCGGTGCTCTGTCTCGCCGACGGCCTCGAGGACCTCAAGGCCCGCATCGGGCGGATCATCGTCGCCTACGCCGAGGACGGCGAGCCGGTCACGGTCGACGACATCGGCGCGACCGATTCCGCCGCCATCCTGCTGAAGGACGCGCTCAAACCAAACGTGGTCCAGACGATCGAGGGAACGCCCGCGTTCGTCCACGGCGGGCCGTTCGCGAACATCGCCCACGGGACCAACTCCCTGATCGCCGACGAGGTCGCCTCCCACCTCTCGGAGTACCTCGTCACCGAGGCCGGCTTCGGCTCCGACCTCGGCGCCGAGAAGTTCATGAACATCGTCTGCCGGTTCGGCGAGATGGAACCCGACGCGGTCACGCTCGTCGCGTCGGTCCGCGCGCTAAAGTACCACGGCCAGGACATGTGGCCGCCGAACCTCGAGGAGTTAGCAGACGAGAACGTCGAGGCCGTCGAGCGCGGCCTCGAGAACCTCGACAAACACGTCGCGAACCTCCGGAAGTTCGGCGTCCCCGTCGTCGTCGCGCTCAACCGGTTCCCCGACGACGCCGACGCGGAGGTCGAGGCCGTCCTCGAGCACTGCCGTGAGGACCTCGAGGTACGTGTGGCGGAGTCGACGGTGTTCGAGGACGGCGGCGAGGGCGGCGTCGACCTCGCCGAGAACCTCGTCGACGCCGCCGAAACGGAGTCGTCGTTCGAACCGCTGTACGACCTCGATATGTCGATCGAGGAGAAGATCGAGACCGTCGCGACCGAGATCTACGGCGCCGACGGCGTCGAGTACCACAGCGACGCCCAGAGCGACATCGAACGGCTCACCGAGCACGGATTCGACGACGTCCCGATCTGCATCTCGAAGACGTTCCACTCGCTGAGCGACGATGCCAGCCGCAAGGGCGTCCCCGAGGACTGGACCCTCGAGGTCAACGAGGTCTACCCCTCCGCGGGCGCGGGCTTTCTCGTCGTGTTGACCGCGGACGTCCTCACCCTCCCCGGCCTCCCCGAGGAGCCGGCGGCAGCGAACATGGAACTGTATCCCGACGGGAGCATCGACGGGCTGTTCTGAGCCGGCTTACGCCCCCGTTTCCGACCGGTGACCGAGCAGCCACAGCGCGCGGTAACAGTCCCGGAGTTCGCAGTCACAGCGGTCGGCGATCGTCCGACAGCGCTCGAGGTAGCGCTCGTAGTCCTCGACGCTCGGTTCGTCCGGATACGGTTCCTCGAATTCTCCCCGCTCGCGCAACACGCCCCACTCGCGGGCGCTCATCACCAGGTACCGCTCGGGTTCGAGAAACTGCAGGAACGCCGTTCCGACCGACACGTCGACGCCCGCGAGGTTCGTCAACGACTCGAGTTTGGCTGGGGTCGTCTCGGCCTCGACGGCGCCCTCGAGAGCCGTTTCGAGGTCCTCGTACTCGTTGTCGCCGAAGCGCTCCTCGGCGGCGCGTCGCTCGGCGTCGGGGAACCGACCGAGGAAGCGCCGGAAGTACCACTGGACGATCCACTCGACGTCGCGCCAGCCGTACGATCCCTCGGCGAGGGTCGCGGGCAACAGCTCGCGGTGTTCGTCCTCGACGGCTGCGAGCGGCTGTTCGTCCGGGTACTCGTCGGCGAGCGCTGCGACCGTCTCCGGAGAGAGAACCATCGTCGGTCGGTTATCCGCCTGGCAGTGTGAACGTTTCCCTCACGAGAGTGGGAGAAACTTTCATACCCTGTCGAGGGAAACGGTACACTAGATCATGAGTAGCTCCCACACAGTCCCGAGTGGATCCCGAACAGGTGATTCCGATGGCGACTGAGGAATCAGAGCCCGTCAAGACGATCTGTCCGTACTGCGGCGTCGGCTGCGGCATTCAGGTCAACCAGGGCGAAGAGCCCGGCGATGTCCAGTTCATGCCCTGGGGCGATGCCCCGGTCAACGAGGGACGAATCTGCATCAAGGGCGGCGCGGCGACGGAAGTCGTCGACCACGAGGACCGACTCACCGAGCCGCTGATCAAGGAGGACGGCGAGTTCCGCGAGGCGACGTGGGAGGAGGCCTACGACCGCATCGTCGACGAACTCGAGCGCATCCGCGAGGAGTACGAGCCCGACGCGATGGGCTTTTTCGGCTCCTCGAAGACGATGAACGAGGAGAACTACCTCCTCCAGAAGCTCGCGCGCCGCTACGGCACCAACAACGTCGACAACTGCACCCGGATGTGTCACGCCTCGACGGTGTGGGCGCTGCGGACGAGTCTGGGCGCCGGCGCGATGACCAACAGCATGGCCGACTTAGAGGAGTCGGCCGACGTCTTCTGGATTCAGGGGGCAAACCCCGGCGAACAGCACCCGATCGCCAACAGCCAGTACTTCCGCCAGGCCGTCCTCGAGGGGGCGACGGTGATCCAGGTCGACCCCCACGCCAACAAGACGACGAAGTCGTTCCAGATCGACGAGACCGATCGCCACCAGCACCTCCAGCTCGAGCCAGGGACCGACATCCCGCTTTTGAACGTCGTCATCAAGACGATCCTCGAGAACCACGAGGAAGAGCCCGACGCGGGCTGGATCGACGAGGCGTTCATCGAGGAGCGCACGGAGGGGTTCGACCACTTGAAAGAGACCCTCGAGGACTTCGACAAGGAGGAGGCCGCCGAGCAGTGTGGCGTCCCGCTCGAGGATATCGAGATGGCCGCCGAGAAGTACGCGATGGCGAACAACGCGGCCATCTTCACCGGGATGGGGATGAGCCAGCACACCTGCGGGGTCGACAACGTCCAGAACGAGATCAACCTCGCGCTGATCACGGGTAACCTCGGCAAGCCGGGGACGGGCGTCAACCCGCTGCGGGGCCAGAACAACGTCCAGGGGACCTGCGACGTCGGCGCGATGCCGAACGTCCTGCCGGGCTACCAGCTAGTCGACGACGACGAGGCCCGCCAGTCCGTCGAGGAGGAGTGGGGGTTCGAGGTGCCCGACGAGCCTGGACTGACGAACGTCGAACTCTCCCACGAGTTCGGCAACTCGGTCAAGGGGCTGTACGTGATGGGCGAAAACCCGGTCGTGAGCGAACCCGACGCCAACCGGGTCATCGAGCGGATCCAGGATCTGGAGTTCATGGTCGCCCAGGACATCTTCATGACCGAGACGGCCGAGTACGCAGACGTTGTCCTGCCGGCGACGACCTGGGCCGAGCGCGGCGGCACCGTCACCAACACCGACCGCCGGGTCCAGCGGATGCGCGGCGTCGAGAAGGTTCACGAGAACACGAAACACGACCTCGAGATCCTCATGGAGGTCGGCAGCCGGCTGTTCAGCGAAGACGAGTTCCGCTTCGAGGACGAGGAGGCCGTCTTCGAGGAGCTCCGGCAGGTCTGTCCGAGCTACTACGGGATGACCTACGACATCCTCGGCGAGGAGGGGATCCAGTGGCCCTGCTACGAACTCGGCGACGAGGGCGACCGGTTCCTCTACGAGGACAGCTTCGACACCGACAACGGCCTCGGGCAGATCGAGGGCGTCACCCACCAGCCCCCGAAGGAGACCCCCGACGAGGAGTACCCGCTAATCTTGACGACCGCCCGGCTCGAGGAACACTACAACACGGGGACGATGAGCCGGCGCTCGCCGACGCTGAACCGCCAGACGCCGGAAAACTTCGTCGACGTCCACCCCAACGACGCCGAGCGCTACGGGATCGAGGACGGCCAGGAGGTCCGCCTCAAGTCCCGACGGGGCGAGATCACCGTCGAGGCCCAGGTCACCGACGCGATCAAGGAGGGATCGGTGTGGACGACGCCGCACTTCGCGGCCGCCTCCGCGAACCGTCTGACCAACGACGTCCTCGACGAGCGCGCGAAGATCCCCGAGTACAAGGCCGCCGCGGCCGAGATCGAGGTCGGTATCGAGCCGGCCGACCCGGAGGCGCCGGCCGACGACTGACGACCCGACGTTTCTTTGAGCTCTCGAGTTTCAGCGACGAGTCCTGTCGCACTCGGCCCGACTGGCTGAGATGTGACAACCCGGTACCGACCGAGAGCACCGCGACGGGTTCGATCAGTACCACTGTCGCTTTCGCGCCGGAGGGCCCCTCCCAGCGGACGAGCCGTCTTCTCTCCGGACGGTAGACCAACCGCTCGAGTGCAGTTTCGTCGAAGACGGGGGGCGATACCTCCGGATTCGACGGAATCGAGCTACTTGACGCCCTCCTCGCCGGTCGGCCGACGGCGGAAAACGGTGCCGACGTCGCCGAACCGCCAGCGGTATCGTGCTGCATGGTAACAAAAGCAAGGACTATATGAGCGACCCTCGATGTTTCGGACGAGCGGAGGACGAGCACACATGTACGACAACGTTCTGATCGCGACGGACGGGAGCGACGAGGCCGAGGGGTGTGTCGAACACGGGCTCGACGTCGCGGCCGAAGTGGGTGCGAAGGTACACGTGCTGTACGTGGTCGAGACCAAGGCGAGCTACATCCTGACCGTCGGCATCACCGACGACGAGCTTCGATCCTACCGGAAGTACGGCGAGGAGGTCGTCAGCGAGGTGATCGAACGCGCCTCCGAGCGCGGTCTCAGCGGGGAGGGGGTGATCAGAACCGGGCGGCCGGCCGAGGAGATCGTCGAGTACGCCGAGGAGAACGACGTCGATCTCGTTTTGATGGGCAAACAGGGTCACGGAGCGATCGACAGACATCTCGGGAGCACCTCCGAGAAGGTCATCCGAATGGCCGACACACCGGTGACGGTCGTCGCGGGCACACAGTGGACGGGTTAGTTTCGACCGACCCTCGAGTCGCCGTCTGCCCGTCCCTCGCCGGGGTAGTTCGGTGTTCGACCGGCGCCGACGCGGCTCGCGAAGCCCCGTCCTCGAACCGTCAGCTTTGAGCCGCCTCCCGACCGACGTCCCGAACGCATGCGCTGGACCCTGCGGACGTACCTGCGGCTGTTCCTGCTCGGCGGCGGCCTCCTCCTGCTAGGAAGCGGGCTCCTCGCCGGCGATCGCCTCGAGATCCTCCTCGGCGCTGCCGGCGCAGGCCTGGGCGGGATCGGTCTCGCCGCCGAGTGGCGGGCCGCCTCGGACCGACGACACCAATAAGTCGCGCCCGGACAGTTCCCACGGTATGTCCAGATTCGTCGCGATCACCGCTACGGCCCTCGCGGTGGTACTGGCGGTCGCGAGCCTCCTCCTGTTGCTGGCGGGTCGGCACTTCATCGCCGGCACGCTGTTGACGTTCGTGGCGTTCTCGATCTATCTTCGCGAGATCAACCTCGAGTAAGCCGCCGGTTGGTCGGCGCTACGCTCCCTCGATACCGACCCAAACTATTTGCGCGAGTCCTTCGAAAAGCCGCAGTAGGAGGATGTTCGACAGGATACTGATCGCGACTGACGGGAGCCGGAAAGCGGCGGCGGCGATCGATCACGGACTGGATCTCGCGGAGACGTTCGGCGCCGAGGTCCACGTGATCTACGTCGTCGAGACGAAGGCGTCGTACATCCTCAGCATCGGCGCGAGCGAGGAGGGGCTCGAGGAGTACCGCCAGTACGGCGAGGGGATCGTCGACGAGGTCGTCGATCGGGCCGAACGGCGGGGGCTCGAGGGTGTCGGCGTGGTGAAATCCGGGAAGGTCGCACGGCAGATCCTCGAGTACGTCGACACGGAGGAGATCGAC
Organism: Natronococcus sp.; assembly: GCF_047921035.1. Lineage (NCBI taxonomy): Archaea > Methanobacteriati > Methanobacteriota > Halobacteria > Halobacteriales > Natrialbaceae > Natronococcus > Natronococcus sp. The sequence continues at coordinate 14,277 of NZ_JBLRWX010000009.1, read as the reverse complement.
GCCGTCGTGATGGCCGAACGCGGTCGGGGGACTCTCGAGAAGTACCTCGGTTCCAACGTCGAAAAGGTCGTGCAGCTGTGTCCGCAGCCGGTCACCGTCGTCCGCTCGTAGGACGACCGAGGGCACATCAGCCGGTCTCCCGTAGGTCGGTTCCGGTGTGACCGCGATTTCTGTCGGGACACCGGACAGCAGCCGTCTCAGTCGTCGCCGACGTCGACGACGGTCCCGTCCCTGGTTCTGACGTGCGTGACGAGGTCGCCGGTCTGGCTCGTGACGACGATCTCGTCGTCCTCCTCGAGGTCGTCTATCAGCTCGGCGAACTCGTCGGACTGGAGGGTCCTGTACTCCCGTCTGAGACCCACCAGCACGGCGTACATCATGAACAGCAGGATGAACGTGAACGGAAGCCCGCTGGCGATGGCGGCCGCCTGCAGCGCCTCGACGGCAGCGTCGCCGCCGGCGATCAGCAGGGTGGCGGCTACCAGCCCCTCCGAGGCGGCCCAGAACACCCGGCCGGCCGGCGGCGTCTCGTGTTTTCCGCCGGTGCTCAGGTGCTCGAGGACGAGCGATCCCGAGTCCGAGGAGGTCACGAAGAACGTCGTGACGAGGACGATCGCGAGCAGCGAGAGGATCACCGTGCCCGGCATCAGTTCGAACATCGCGAACATCGCGACCTCCTCGCCGACCTCGAAGACGGGACCGCTGATCACGCCCTCGGTCGCCTCGCTCAGCTCGAAGTTCAGGGCGGTTCCGCCCATCGCCGCGAACCAGGCAAAGGAGAAGATGACCGGGATCAGGAGCACGCCGCCGACGAACTCCCGGATGGAACGTCCCTTCGAGATCCGGGCGATGAACATCCCGACGAACGGCGACCAGGAGATCCACCACGCCCAGTAGAACACCGTCCAGTCGACGAGGAAGTTCCCCTCGCCCTCGCCGCCCGGCCCGTAGAACTCCGAACCCTGGAAGTAGTGGCTGTCGAAGGTGTTCCCGAAGAACGACAGCTCGAAGAAGTTGCCGAGGTAGCCCCCGATCGCCTGCGGGAGCGCGCCGAGGATGAACAGCGTCGGTCCGAGGACGAACACCGACGTCAGCAGGAGGATCATCAGCGTCAGGTTCAGATTACTAAGCCGGCGGATCCCCTTGTCGAGACCGAGGTAGACCGAGATGATCGCCAGCCCGGTGACGACCCCGATGATAGCGACGGCCACCCAGATGGAGTCGGGGACGGCGGGGAACGCGCCGACTTCGTCGCCGACGAACGTCAGCCCCGCGTTGATCTGTAACGCGCCCAGTCCCAGCGAGGTAACGAGGCCGAACAGCGTCGCGAAGACCGTGAAGATGTCGATGACGTGGCCCGGCCAGCCGTAGATCCGGTCACCGAGGACGGGGTAGAACACCGACCGGAAGGTCAGCGGGAGCCCGCGGTTGAACGAGAAGAAGGCGAGTCCGAGCGCGACCAGCGCGTAGATCGCCCACGGGTGAAAGCCCCAGTGGAACAGCGACACCGCGAGCGCTACTTCGCCGGCCCCCTCGGTTCCCGCCTCGGCGCCCAGGTGCGGATCGAAGAGGTGAAACACCGGTTCGGCGACGCCGAAGAACATGAGGCCGATCCCCATCCCCGCGCTGAACAGCATCGCGACCCAGGAGATGTCGCTAAACTCCTTCTCGCCGTCGACGCCGCCCAGCCGGATGGAGCCGTACTTGCTGATGGCGAGGTAGATCATGAAGATGATGAACGTGTTCGCCGCCAGGATGAACAGCCAGTCGAAGTAGTCCGAAACCGCGACCCTGGTGTCCTGATACACCGCTCCGGCCTGGTCCGGGAACACGAGCGAGAGGACGATAAAGAGGACGATCAACCCACCCGCGATGAGGAAGACGGGCGGGTTGATGTCGAATCCGTACCCCTGCCAGTTCCTGTCGCCCGGTTCTCGGTCCGTCTCCGCGTGGAAGAGTTTTCCCTGTATTCCGCGCTTATCTTCGTCTGCCATAGTTTCCCTCGATGTTCGTGCCGTCGTGGTTGCGCCGTTCGAAGCCGTCCACCGGCCTTGTTTCGAAGCGGTAGTTCGCGACACTCCGCTCGAGCCGATCGATCCGACTCGCCAGCCCCGACCGCTCGGTCCGCCGCTACGGCGGATCACCGTGCGAACATATCACGAGTGACATGCCCTACCAATCCGTTCTAGCGATTCCCTGCAGTTAGGTATATAGTTTTGGTAACTATCCGTGCAGTTGTCAGAGGAACACACCGTCGGATAGTCCTTTCGGCCTGCGGCGAGCGCAACCGCCGGGTTGGCCGTCAGAACCGAGCAAAAACGAACCCGAGCCGCGACGGCGTGACGAGAAACGAGACGACGAAGGTCACGACGGAGAGCCCGAACGAGAGGGCCGCGAGCCCGACGAGAAACGGCGCCAGTCCGGTCCAGACGGGGATCGAGAGCACGATCGCCGTCATCGAACAGACGACGATCAGGAGAAATCCCATCGAGACGCGCAACCCCAGCTGACGGGGGTTGAACCCACAGCGGGGACAGCCCTCCTCGTCCCCCTCGAGTTCGCACCCGCATCGGTTACAGCGTGGCACGCCGTCCGTGAACGGGCCCATATCGCACCGGTCTCGCCGGAGCGACAAAAAGGCGCGGCTCCGAACCCGGAGCCCGCCGCCGGAGCGACGAACCGGCCGTCGCGTCGTTCGAACGCCGGCCGGTCGCGGTCGGGACCGACGTTCTGGAGGATCCACAACAGTCACGAACACAGTAACGTAGAGGTTTTACAGCGCCCGTTTTCGGCCTCGACGCCCATATTTATGTGTCCCCGAAGACACGTACATGGTAATGTCTGACAAGGAATCAGGACGGACCGAGAGCCACCCGAACTATCCGACAGTCGACCAGTCCGATCGGACCCTCCCGCGGAATCTCCGCCAGTCCGGCGATCCGGGGATCGAGATGCTCGTCTCCACGCGGGTTCGGAAGTCGCCGTTCTTCCACAAGTCGTTCGTGGAGAACGGCGCCTGGCGCGCGACGGTGTACAACCGGCTTTACCACCCGCGAGGGATGCTAAAACCCGAAGAAGGCGGAATGATGGAGGAGTACGACGCGCTGGTCAACCACGTGACCCTGTGGGACGTCGCCGTCGAACGCCAGATCCGGGTCAAAGGCCCCGACGCGGAGGCGCTGACGAACTACGTCATCACGCGGGACGCGACCGAGATCGAGCCGATGCACGGGAAGTACGTCATCCTCTGTAACGAGGACGGCGGCATCCTCAACGATCCCGTACTGCTGCGACCGGGCGAGGACGAGTTCTGGTTCTCCATCTCGGATTCGACGCTGATGCAGTGGCTCCAGGGCGTCAACGTCGGGATGGAGTTCGACGTCGAGATCGACGAGATCGACGTCGCCCCGGTCCAGATCCAGGGCCCCAAATCCATCGACGTGATGATCGATCTCGTCGGCGAGGAGGTCGACGACATTCCCTACTACGGCCTGATGGAAGCCGAGATCAACGGCGTCCCGGTGCTGGTGAGCCAGACCGGGTTCTCCGGCGAGAAGGGATTCGAGATCTACGTCAAGGAAGCCTCGAAGAACGCCGAGCGGGTCTGGGATCCCGCCATCGAGTCCGTCCGCGCCCACGGCGGCATGCAGGTCGCCCCGGCCCACCACCGTCGTATCGCCGCGGGCATCCTCTCGTGGGGCCAGGATATGGACCACGAGACCTCGCCGTTCCAGGTCAACCTCGGCTACCAGGTTCCCGACGACAAGGACGCCGACTACGTCGGCAAGGAGGAACTCGAGCGCCAGCAGGAACTGATCGAGGACGGCGAGTACCCGTTCGTCCACAAGATGGTCGGGCTCAAGATGGCCGGCGAGCCGGTCCGGGACTACGCGCCCGACTTCTGGCTCATCTCCGACCCCGACACCGGCGAGGAGTGTGGCTACGTCACCTCGCCGTGGTACAACCCCGAACTCGAGACGAACCTCGCGCTCGGGTTCGTCCCCGCAGAGAAGCTCGACGGCGACGTCAGGGACGTGTACGACGGCGACATCGAGACGGAGTTTGAGGTCCACCTGCCCGACGAGTACGCCGAGGAGCCCGGCGAGCCGGTGTACGCCAAGGTCTCGGAGGTGCCGTTCAAACCCTCCGTCAACCCGAGCGCGCGCGAACAGGCGAAGCTGAACGCTCGCGAGGAGGCCTCCGAGTAGGGAATGTCCGGAGAAATCCAGTCCGCACCGACCGCCGAGGGGATGGTCGAACTGCTCGAGGAACCCCGCTTCGAGCTGATGCCGTTCGAGAGCATCGACGAACAGCTCGGCCACCTCCCAGAGGGATCGGAGATCGCCATCACCACCTCCCCGACGCTCGGGCTCGAGGCGACGATCGAGTGGGCCGAGCAGGCCAGCGAGCGCGGGTACGAGATCGTCCCCCACGTCGCCGCCCGCTACGTTCGCGACGAAGCGCACCTCGAGGAGATCGCCCGCCGGCTCACCGAGGCCGGCGTCACCGACATCTTCGTTCCGGGCGGGGACCGCGAGGAACCGGCCGGCAAGTTCGAGTCGGCCCTGGATTTGCTCGTGGCTCTCGAGGAACTGCCCTACGCGTTCGCCGAGGTCGGGATCACGGGCTATCCCGAGGGCCACGCCTTCCTCGACGACGAGACGCTGGCCGAATCGATGGCCGAAAAGGAGCCCTACGCCACCTACATCGTCACGCAGCTGTGTTACGATCCCGACGCGATCCTCGAGTGGATCGAGGAGATCCGCGACCGCGGCGTCGAGCTTCCCGTCGAGGTCGGCATCCCGGGCGTGATGAAGTACCAGCGGCTGCTCGGGATCTCGAAGAAGGTCGGCGTCGGCGACTCCGTCCGTTTTCTCAAGAAGACCAGCGGGATCGTCGGCTTCGTCCGCCAGCTCGTCGGTTCCCGGGGGACCTACTCGCCCGACACGCTGCTCGAGGGACTCGCGCCGTACGCGACCGACCCCCGATACGACATCAGGGGGGTCCACATCTACGCGTTTAACCAGGTGCCGGATCTCGAGTCCTGGCGGGCGGAAACGCTCGAGAAGCACCGCTGATACGGTCTGTTGTCCCGATTTCCCGGTGTAACCGCAGGACGGTCGCGGTTACCCGGAACTGACGAACAACGGTCCGTATGACGATTCATCCGTTTCGCTTTCGCTCCTGTTCGGGGTGTTCGGAGACGAACACGCTGGTGTGATCCGGGATGTCCTCGGTCACCCAGGAGTTGGCGCCGATGCTGACGTGATCGCCGACGCTGATCGCACCGAGCACCTTCGTTCCGGCGCCGATCACGACGTTGTCGCCGATATCGGGGTGGCGCTTGTACCCCTTCTTCAGCGCCTTCTCGTCGTCCTCTTCCTCCTCGAAGTGCAGCGCCCCCAGGGTGACGTCCTGATAGAGTCGGACCCAGTCGCCGATCGTCGCCGTCTCGCCGATGACGACGCCGGTGCCGTGGTCGACGAAGAAGTGGTCGCCGATCCGCGCCCCCGGGTGGATGTCGATTCCCGTCACCGTCTTGGCGTACTCCGTGAGCTCCCTCGCGTACTCGGGGACACCGGCCTCGTAGAGGCAGTGGGCAACCCGCTGGACCATGATCGCCTGCAAGCCGGGGTAGGACCGAACGATCTCGACGACCGATCGCGCTGCCGGATCTCCTTTGTAGGCGGCCTCGACGTCCTTCTCGAGGGTTCGGCGCAGCTCCGGCAGCCGATCGAGCACGTCGGTCGTCGTCCCGGCCGGATCCGACCCCGAGTAGGCTCGGATCCCCACGTCGTAGTGCGAGCCCAGCTCCGTGAGCGTGTTTCGAACCGCCGACTCGTCCTCGAGTAACCCGTCGGCGTTCCAGCAGCCGGGAAACAGGAGCCGCCTGAGCAGGTTCAGCTCCGGCCGCCTGCGGTCCTGCGGGAACGGCGCCGACGACGTCGGCCCGGTCGCGGCGTCGGTGTCGTACGTCTCGATGAGACGCGCGGCGGCATCACCCGTGTACTCGTATGCCATGGTCGAGTACTCGAACGGGAGGACCAAATGCTTTCCAATCGGTCCGGTTTCCGACCCGTCGGCTCGAGGGCGGCGAACCCTACAAGGAGTCGGTCGACGAACCACGAGTGTGTCACCCGAACTGCTCCGCGGCGAGCCGGTCGCGGCGCCGATCCGCGAGCGCGTCGCCGAGCGGGTCCGAGTCCTGCGAGAGGAGGGGACGACGCCGACGCTCGCGACGGTCCTGATGAGCGACGATCCGGCCGACGAACGGTTCGTCGAGCTGAAACACGAGACCTGCGACGACGTCGGGATCGCCACCCGAGACGTCCGGCTCGAGCCCGACGCACCCGCCGAACGGCTCTACCGTGAGGTCGAACGGTTGAGCGACGATCCCGCGGTCGACGCCGTGTTCGTCCAGGTTCCGCTGCCCGACGCCGTGTCGCTGGCGGCGGTCAGACGACGACTCGAGCCGTGGAAGGACGTCGACTGCCTCCACTACGAGAACGTCGGCCGGCTCGTCGCCGGCGAGCCGCGGTTCGTCCCGGCGACGACGGCCGCGGTGTGTCGCTTGCTCTCGGCGTACGACATCCCGGTCGCGGGAGCCGACGTCGTCGTCGTCGGTCGCTCCGGCGTGATCGGCACACCGCTGGCGAACCGACTGCTGTGGGATCGGTCGGTCGGCAACGCGACCGTCACGGTCTGTCACTCGCGGACGGCCGACCTCGCCGCCCACACGCGCCGGGCCGATATCGTCGTCACCGCGGCCGGCACTCCGGGGGTGGTCGACGGCTCGATGCTCTCGAGCGGTACCGTCGTCGTCGACGTCAGCGCGAACCGAAAACCGGAGGGGGTCGTCGGCGACGTCGTCTTCGAGAGCGCCGTCGAAAAAGCGAGCACGATCACGCCGGTTCCCGGCGGCGTCGGCCCGGTGACGCTCGCGACCCTCGTCGAAAACGTCGCCCGAGCCGCGACCCGGGGCGACGGCGAGTGTTAACGGTTCGTCCGCTCGCCCTCCCGCTCCGCTCCGATCCGTCCTCGCGGCCCGAGCAGCCGCTCGAGCGTCCCCATCAGGCTGTCGGAGGTTTCGAACGCCGTGGGCGTTCCCGGGAGGTAGTAGTCGATACCGTACTGTTCGTTCGAGTCGATACGGTCGTTCTTCATACTCGAGGATCGGGATTCGATCGGGTTAAAAATTTGGTATTGAACACAATGCCGCCCTGAGGTTCGAAGTATCGAGATTATCTCGAGTTATCGCGAGATATTCGTCTATACGGCACAAAACGCTGAAAGACGTAAACACGAGGATCGCCGGTCACATCGTCCGGATTTCGGTCGTTCGCGGCGAATCCGTGCCGTTCGGAGACAGCCAACAGGTATTTGTACGGTCGAGTGCTGCTCCCAGGAAAACCGTGATCGACGTGCTTTCGACAGTTCACCGTTCGAATCGGCGGTTGCTCGCCGTCTCGTTCGCCCTCTTTGCCGGTGCCGGCGCGGCCACCGCCGCGGGCGTCGGTCCCGCGATGACCGTCGGCGCGACCGCGCTGGCGGTCGGCGGCGTCTACTGCGCTGCGCTGTACGCCGATCGGGTCTCCCGCCCGACGCTGGCCCGGCTCTCGCTCGGCCTCTGGATCGCCTTCCTCGGCGTCGCGGGGCTGCACCTCGTCGGCCTCGAGACGGTCGCGGGAGTCGCTCCCGGGTCGACGGCAGCGGGCGTCCACTCGCTGTCGGCGCTGACCTGGGCCTCGCTGCTGTTGCCCTGCTCGACGACGGTCTTTCTCGGCTTCCGGGAGTACGCGAGTTCGGGCGCCGTCGCCGACGAGCAGGCCCTCGAGGGCGAGACCTCGGACTACTCCACCCGGTAGCTGACGGCGATCCCCTCGCCGAGCGGAAGGACGACGGTCTCGAACGCCGGGTCGCGGGTTACGCGCTCGAGGTAGGCCGCGATCCCGCGGGTGTGTTCGTTGGCCGAGTCGGGGATCGTCCACTCTCCGCCTCGGTCGTTCGCCTCGACGACCTCGAGCAGCGTCTCGAACTCGATCGGGCCCGCGGTGATCGCGTTGTCCGCGACGACGACCCCGCCGACGGGGAGCTTCGGGCGGATCGCCTCGAAGGCGTCGACGTACCGGTGTTTCTGGTGATCGATCAGCGCGACGTCGAACGGCCCCGCGTACTCCTCGATCGTCTCGAGGGCGTCGCCGAGTTCGTAGCGCGCGCGGTCGTCGTACCCGCCCGCGGCCATGTACTCGCGGGCCAGCTCGAGTTCGTCCGCGTCGACCTCGGTGAGGACGATCTCGCCCGTCTCCGGGAGCGCGTCCGCGAACCAGTACGCCGAGTAGCCGTAGCCCGAGCCGAACTCGAAGATCCGTTCGGCGCCGACGACGCGGGCGAGAAATCGCAGGAACCCGCCCACCTCCGGACCGACGTGGGGAAAGTCGGCCGAGTCGGCGTACTCGTCCATCTCGCGCAAGGTCTCGTCGGGCTCGGGACCGACCGCGCGAACGAACCGCGCCATCTCCTCGCTGAGAACGTCCGTCATACTCCCCCTTGCGGGAGGGCGTACCAAAGCGTTCTGGAACCCCTCGAGCCGTCCGGCTACGCCTCGGCGCCGGCGAGCCGCGCCAGTGCCCCGGCGAGAACCTCGGTCGCCGCCGCACAGTCCGCCCAGTCGGTCCACTCACGCGGGGTGTGAGAGAGCCCGTCTCGCGAGGGGGCGAACAGCATCCCCGCGTCGGTGACCCGCGAGACCCGCATCGCGTCGTGGGCGGCCCCCGAGTGCATCGCGAGGGTGTCGATCCCCGCCTCGAGCCCGGCCCGCTCGAGGGCGTCCCGACACCGCCGGTCCATCGGCGCCGGCTCGACGTCGATCTCGCGTTCGAAGCGCGTCTCGACGCCGCGTTCGGCCTCGAGTCGCTCGAGAGTCGCCGTCGCCTCCTCGAGGATCGACTCCATCGTCCCGTACTCGACGTCCCGCACGTCGACGCCGAGTTCGACCCCGCCGGGAACGACGTTCGTCGCGTTCGGCCGAACCCGGCTCTTGCCGACGGTCGCGACGGCCGTCCCCTCGCCGGCCGCGGCGTGTTCTCGGCCCGCCGACTCGAGTTCGAGCACGAACTCGCTGGCGGCCGCGAGGGCGTCCGTTCGCTCGTCCATCCCCGTCGCCCCGGCGTGGTTCGCCTCGCCCTCGATCTCGACGGTGGCGTGGGCGATTCCGGTGATCGTCGTCACGATTCCGACCAGGACCCCCCGCTCCTCGAGGCGGGTGTCCTGCTCGACGTGCAACTCCAGGAAGCTATCCCACGCACTCGCGTCGAGAACCCCCTCGCCGCGGTAGCCGATCGACTCGAGGGCGTCCTCGACGGCGATCCCCTCGTCGTCGGTCGCGGCGAGCGCGTCGTCGACGCTCCGGCGACCCGTGGCGACCGACGAGCCGAACATCCCCCCGCCGAAACGGGTGCCTTCCTCCTCGGTGAACGAGACGACCGTAATCGGGCGCTCGAGGCTGTGCTCGAGGTCGGTCTCCTGCAGTGTCCGGATCGCCTCGAGGGCGCCGTACGTTCCGAGCGGGCCGTCGAAGATCCCGCCCTCGGGCACCGAGTCGAGGTGGCTGCCGGCCGCGACGGGCGCGGCCTCGGGGTCGGCGCTCTCGGGGAGCCAGGTCGCGGCGACGTTGCCGACGGCGTCGATCTCGACCTCGAGGCCCGCGTCCGCACAGCGGTCGACGAACCGGTTCCGCGCCTCGCGGTTGGGTTCCGTGCCCGCGAGGACGGTCCGTCCGCGTCCCGTCTCGGCGTCGATCGCCCCGAACGCCGCGTTCGCCTCGATGTCGTCCCGCAGTCGCCGCTGGTTGACTTCCATGCCCCGTCGTTTTCCTCCCCGGGACGAGACGGTTTCGCTCTCCCGCTGGCGGTATATTTTTTGTCGCTCCGACTCCTCGTTTCGACCGAGATGAGCGACGACCACCCGATCGCCGACGCCGTCGACAACCTGGTGTACGAACCGGTACAGGTCCACGACCGCGGGATCGACCTGACGGTGAGCGCGATCTACGAGGTCGCCGCCCCCGGAAGCCTCGACTTCGGCGGCGACGAACTCGCCGACGCCGACCTCGAGCCCGTCGAAACCGCCCGGCGCGACCCCGACGACGAGTACGGCTGGTGGAACCTCGAGGGCGGCCGGTACGTCCTCCAGCACAACGAGTTCCTCACCGACCTCGAGGAGCCGCTCTTGCTTCAGCCCAACAACGAACTGCTCGCTCGCGGGGGCTCCCACCCGACCGTGCAGGTCAGCTCCCACCTCCCGCTGCTCCCGCTTTCGATCCCCGACGGCGGGCTCGAGATCAAGGAGAACGCTCGCGTGTCGACGCTTTCCCCCATCGGAGGTGGCGCTATCGGCGACGACCTCGAGAGTCCGTAACGGGACCGATTTCGTTCGTCCCCCGCTCCGTTGCCAGTAATCGCGAGCGACGCGAGCGGTTCGTCAGTCGTCCGCGGTCGGGATTCCGTTGGCGTCCCGATCGTAGTCGTCGACCTCCGGTTCGGGGGGCATGCAGGCGTACTCGTTCCCGCCGATCCGTATCGAGTTCGGCTCGAGGGTGGTGCGAGCGCGTCGGGACTGCTGCATACCGCGGAGAAGCCGCCAGAGCGGACGGATCTGGAAGAGGGCGAAGCCGGCGAGGATCAGCGCGAAGCCGGCCGCCATCGTGGCCGTGATCGGCTCGCCCAGCAGGGCCGCGCCGAAGACGGCCGCGACGATCGGCGTCGCGTAGCTGACCAGCCCCGAGTTGGTCGCGCCGATCCGGTCGAGCAGCGTGAAGTACAGCAGGAACCCGCCGACGGTGGAGACGAGCCCGAGGTAGGCGACCGCGGCGAGCGCCGGGGCGGTCAACTCGAGGCCGAGCGCGGACTCCGCGGGGTGGACCAGACTCGTTACGTGTAACGTCGCCGCCCCGACCAGCATCGCCCAGGCCTGCAGCGAGACGAGCGGGAGCGTCCGCGTGAACCGCTGGGTGAGGACGGAGCCGAGCGCGAACGAGAGCGCCGCACCGAGCAGGAGCGCGATGCCGATCAGTCGGCCGCCGAAGGACCCTCCTGCGGTGGCGATGGCGACGACGCCGGTCAGGCCGACGAGCAGGCCGAGGACGTCGGTCGCCCGGATGCGCTGATTCGGGAGCAACTTGAGCGCGAACGCGGGCGTGACGATCGGCGCGACGCTCAGGACGATCGCCGCGACGGCGCTGGTCACGTAGCTCTGGCCGACGAACAGCAGTGCGAAGTGAACGCCGACGAGGAGCACGCCCGTCGTGAGGACGAGTGCGACGTCGTCGCGCGTCTGTGGGCGCCATCGGGCGCCGCTGGCAACGATTAGCGCGAAGAAGGCGAGCGCGGCGACGTCGAAGCGAAGCGCCGCGAACAACACCGGGGGAAGCGACTCTAGCCCGATCTCGATTGCGGTGAATCCCGATCCCCAGACGACAGCGAGCGTTCCGAACAGTGTGATGTCTCGTCCATTTTTCATTCTTGCCTCGCGCCCTACCACAGGAAAGGCGACGTGCTAGATCCGAGATACGAAAATAAACGACTTTCGAGAACCGTGATATCGAATCACAGCGAAACGAACCCTCGAGACCGCCCCGCCGCGGGCCGGCAGCTACTCGGCTTCGGCGTCTTCCTCGCGCTCGCGGAGCTTGAACTTCTGGACCTTCCCGGTCGTCGTCCGCGGGAGTTCCTCGACGAACTCGACCTCGCGGGGGTGTTTGTACTCCGCGAGGTTCGCCAGGCAGTACTCCTTGATCCCGTCGGGGTCGACGTCGGCGTCGGGAACGGGGACGACGTACGCCTTCACCGTCTCCCCCCGGCGCTCGTCGGGGATCCCGACGACCGCGGCGTCGGCGACCGCCTCGTGCTCGAACAGGAGTTCCTCGACCTCCCGCGGGTAGACGTTGTAGCCGCCCGTGACGATCGTGTGTTTCTCGCGGTCGACGACGTAGAAGAAGCCGTCCTCGTCGCGGTAGCCGAGGTCGCCGGTGTGGAACCACCGCTTTCCGTCGCGCTCGGTGAACGCCTCCTCGTTGGCCTCGGGGAGGCCGTAGTACCCTTGCATCACGTTCGGCCCGGCGACGACGATCTCGCCGGTGATCGCGTCCAGCTCCGTCTCATCCTCGTCGATCGGCCCCGCCTCGACGGGGGGGACGTCCTCGAACGCCTCGTCGACGACTCGAGCGTCGACGCCGGGAACGGTCCGCCCGATGCTGCCGACGCGTCGTCCGTCGACGGGGCTGTTGAAGTGGGTGATCGGGCTGGTCTCGGTCAGCCCGTACCCCTCGTACAGCTGAACATCGTACAGCTCCTCGAAGCGCCGGAGGACCTCGACGGGGATGCCCGAGCCACCGACGCCGCAAAGGCGCAGCGAGGAGAGGTCGAACGACTCGGCGTCGGGCTGGTTGATGATGTCGTTGTACATCGCCGGCACGCCGTGCATCAGCGTCAGCTCCCGTTCTTCGATGATCGAGACGGCCTCCTGGGCGTCCCACTCGGGAACCGCGTGGTAGGTCCCCCCGGCGAACAGCGTCGCGTTCATCACGACGGTCATCCCGTAGATGTGGAACAGCGGAAGGACGCCGAGCTGTTTGTCGTCCGGGCGGATCCCATCCGGGATGAGTTCGTTCGCCATCCGGGCGTTGGACTCGAGGTTGCGGTGGGTGAGCTGCACGCCCTTGGGCCGGCCCGTCGTCCCGCTGGTGTACGGTTGGACCGCGACGTCGTCGTCCGCGCGGTCGACGACGTCCGGATCGCCGGGCTCGAGGAACGACTCGAAGGCGGTCGCGCCGTCGGCCTCGCCGCCGACCGCGACGACGTGCTCGACGTCGGTTTCGTCCCGCACTTCCTCGACGAACGGGACGAGGTCGGCCAGCGCGACGACGACCTCGGCCCCGCTGTCGGCGAGCAGGTGGCCGATCTCGCGGGCTTTGTACTGGGGGTTCATCGGGACGACGACCCCGCCGGCCCGCAACGTCCCGTGGAAGGCGACCACGAACGGCGGCACGTTCGGGAGGTAGATCGCGACCCGATCGCCCTCGCCGATCCCGCGTTCCTCGAGCGCGGCGGCGAAGGCGCCGGTCTGGCCCCAGAACTCCTCGTAGCTCGTCTCGCTCCCCCGGAATCCGATCGCGGCGTCGTCGCCGTGCTGGCGGACGGTCTCCGCGACGTGGTTGACAAGATTTGCCATGGCTCACGACAACGTTTTCGCGCATCCTCAAAAGCGTTTACACTGTTCGCGGTATCTCGACGTTCTGCTACCGGAGTAAACCGTCCGGCGGCGGACGGACCCGCGTCGCCGATCGCCGGCCCCGCCTATTTATCCCCGCCGCGCGAACGTTCGGCCCGATGTACCAGAACGTCCTCGTCCCGACGGACGGGAGCGACGGGACTCGACGAGCGATCACCCACGCGCTGACGATCGCGAACCGCTTCGACGCGACGGTCCACGCGCTGTCGGTCGTTCCCGAAGGACCGCTCGGCGCCCTCGAGGACCGGGCCGACGTGACGGCGGGCGCCCGCCGGGCGGTCGAGCGGGTCGAGACCGAGGCCGTCCGCGACGGGGTCGCGGTCACGACCGCGATCGAGAGCGGCGTTCCCCACGAGGTGATCCTCGAGTATATCGAGGACGAGGGGATCGACATGGTCGTGATGGGGACCCAGGGACGGACGGGGCTCGACCGCGTGCTGGTCGGGAGCGTCGCCGAACGGGTCGTCCGGCTCTCGGACGTCCCGGTCGTCAGCGTCCGGCTGACCGACGAGATCGAGATCGAGGATCCCGAGGCGGCCGAGCGGATCGCCCGCACGAAGGCGACCGACGAGGGGTACGCAGAGCTCTCGCTGCGGGAGCGACCGTACCGAACGAGCGGCACCTGGACCGTCACGCTCGAGACCGACCGCGGGCTCGTCGCGGTCGACGTCGACGCGGTTACGGGAACGGCTCGAATAACGGAAACGGAATAACAGACACCCACCCTCTCGTTCTCGAGTCCCTACTCCGAGAACGAACCGAACGACGGCCTGTAGTTCGTCCCGACTCGCAGTGCGAACGCCGCGGTGGCGATCGTTCCGAGCGCCAGCCCGGGGATCGCGATCGCGCCGATGACGGCCGCGAGCACGAAACTCGTCGCGACGGCGTTGACGGCGGCGTAGACGCCGATCGCCGAGGCCAGCAGCAGGCTCGCGCTCGTCACGGCGAGGACGGTTTCGCGGCGCTCGAGTCGGCCGCCGGCGTCGCCCT
>NZ_JBLRWX010000008.1:14593-60172 GCF_047921035.1 Natronococcus sp. | reverse complement strand
GTTCGAAAACGATCCGTGCTTCATACGGATTGCTGTAACGATTTACCGGCGCAACCGCGACCCGTGCGGCGGTTGCGCCGGTAATGACTTACAGTAAACCGTATCAGACGGACGCCTGGCCGTCAGTTCCGACACGACCGCGAGCCGTCCCCCGGTCGCTCCGGGCTATCAGTACAGCAGATCGCATCGGCGACAGCAGCTGAACGCTGATGAAGGACTCCACGTAACTCAACGTCGGAACCACCGTTCGGTAGCTTAGCGCCGAGACGGACACTCGTTTCCGGCAGGCTCACTCCCGGTCCGGCTCGAGACGAGCAACGGTTCGTCGACGGTCGGATCGTGTCGCTCCGTTGGAGTCGACGTACCCGTCTCTCCGGATTGGTACCGTTTGTTGCTCGAGGGTGGGCTCCGAGGGACGCTTTGCCGCAACGTCTCCGTCGACCCCGCCACGATCCTGGCTGGGAGCGGGTTCGGTGGGGTACCAGCGTATTCGGCTTCCGAAGTGCTCCGCGTTCGGGCGCCTGTCGATCGTCACGGAAACCTGGAGATTCCGTGCGGGCTCGAGCGTGGGGAGCGCCACGCACCCGTACTGCAGAAACCACTCGAACGCGGGTGTTGTCGACGGTTCCTCGTTTCGTCGATACCGGACTGTCACCAATGGCGGTCGTCGCGACGAACGGAACACGGTCGCACCGACAGCGTCCTGCTGGCGAGAGCGATCCATAAATCAGCCGACGGAGATCCGAATACTGGGCTCGAGAATCAAGTACGGAGACGCCCGGCACAGAGTCGCGGTCCCGAAACGAGAACCGCAACACCGCGACTTACGAAACCGTCACCGGGAGCTTGATCGTTCGATACGCGCTCTCCCCGTCCGGATCGTCCGGCGCCTCGCCCTCGTAGAGATAGAGGACCAGACGGACGTCGTCACCGGTTATCGTCGGCTCGAACTCGAGGGGTTGCTCGTGGGTTTCGCCGTGGGCGACGGTCGCGGAGTCGGTCGTGAGGACGTCCTGATCGTTGACCGAGACGCTGTCGTTGTCGTAGCTTACGTCCTGTAGTGCGACGACGGTCTCGTACGACCGTTCCTCGTGTTCCTCGTTGGCGATGAAGACAGTTACCGACTGAGACTCGCCCGCGGAGAGCGTCTCGTCGTAGAGGTACTCGGTGTCGCCGTCGACTTCCTCCGTCTCGAGGTAGAACTCGGTGTAACTGTCGTGGTCGGGCGGACTCGCGACGGCGAACCCGGCGACGACCGCCAGGACGAGCAACGCGGCGAGAAACATCACGTTGTACGGCCTGGCGCTCGGATCGGATCGGCCGAACGAGTCTCCGGTGTTCGAAAACAACAGCGGAGCCCCCGAAATCGAGGGGGTGAACCGACGATCGGGGGGACATCGGTACCGCTGGACGATCCCCGCCAGCGAGAGAGCGATCGTCACGAAGGCCGTTCCAGCGAGCACCGGGAGGATCGCGATTCCCCACGGCGTTACGGTCGAGACGAGCGCGACCGCGGGAACGATCGCGATGCTCGCAACGAGCGAAAGTACGAACCGCTCGATCGGCTGGAGTCCGCCGTTGTTCAGCGTGGATCGAGTCGAACCCTGCGTCTCGTCGTCGAACGCCTGATACTCCGCGTTCGACGCGTCCGGATACAGCACCGAGATAAACGCGTAGCCGGGAAGAAAGAGCAACAGCGGGAGACCCAAGAGAACGCGAATCGGTCCCGAAATCGGCGTAAACAGACCGAACGTAGCGAGACCGGTTACTGCGATAACGAGCGCAAGATCGAAAAACCACCAGTCGGAGTCACTCATTACCGGCTGTGTGGCTCTCGAGCGTTTAGTTATCGGTCATATAACCGCGCCGGTGGGAAACTGCCTCGGCCGCTCGTCGGCCAATCAGATATATCGGCTGACAGGATTCGGAGTCGGTTCGGAGACGAACGGTGACGACAGCGATGAAAAGTCGGGTGGGTTTTCGTTCCGGACCGAGTTTCGAAACCGCGCGATACGAATCGAACGGAGCAGTCTGTAATCGTTCCGGACGCGATTCTTTATATCTCAGTTATGCGGAAAAAACGTGTCTCGGGACCTGTAACCGGACAGTGCACGATATGAAACGGTCTGAACGGGTAGATTAGTACGGATTTCGCTGAAGTAAAACCGTTCATCCATGGACGATTTTCATGCTTTAATACTGGTCCATGAGTCGGACTGATCAACGCGATGAGTTCGACAGAGACCGTTACAGAGGAACAAAGACGGGGTGAGGACCGGGAAGCGGATATCGTCTCCGACGATGGGGAACTTCCAGTCGACGAGATTTTCCATATTCTTCAGAACGAGCGCCGACGGATGGTTCTCGAGTATCTCCAGGAGACGGATGGCTCCGTACGGATGCGTGACGTAGCCGAACAGGTAGCCGCCTGGGAAAACGATACGACGGTCGAAGAGCTGAGCTCCGACCAGCGCCAGCGCGTGTACATTCCGTTGTACCAGTCCCACCTTCCGAAACTGGACAAAGCCGGTATCATCGACTATCAACAGAACCGTGGCGTCGTCGAACGGCGGCCGCTCGCCCGACAGCTCGATTACTACCTCAACGCTGATTCGAACACGAACACGGCTACCTCCGGTGGAAACGAGCGAGGGACCGACTGGGACGATTACTACATCGGTGCCGCCGGTGCAGGGGCGATCCTGCTTCTGGGAGCGATCTTCGAACTGCCACTGCTCTCGATCATCACGGGTATCGGACTGAGCGCACTGATCCTGTTGATGTTTACGACGCTAACGATCGGTCAGTACGTCAGATAGGCGTTTCGTCGATGTTATCGATAGATCGTAGCGACGGCCCCGAGACAGGCAGCCAGAAGGCCAACGATCGAAACCGCCGCCGTGATCTCGAAGACGATCGGCGAGACGAGCAGCGCCAGTGACACCGCGAAGACGAACGCAAGCGGATAGCGCCACCGATCGGTGGAAGGATTGTCAGCGAGGCTAACGGTTCCACGTTCGGGACGGTACTCGACCACTCCCGAGGCGTCGAGTGCGGGCAGGTCGGTCTGCGAGAGGCGCTCGTGAACGTCGCCCCAGGCTTCGACGTCGTCGCTACCGCTGGCGTCGTAGAGCTGATCGACGATCTCGTCGATCGTTACGGGTCCGTTACGTGATTCGAGCAGAGAGACGACGTTCCATTCGAGTTCGGCTGGCGCTCCGGTTGTCGGATCGGTCTCACGGTCTTCGGAGACGATCGACGACTCGTTGTATTCGAGCACTCTAACAGACGTCGACGCTTGAACGGTGGACTCGTCGCCACTCGAGTCCGAGGAGGAGTTCTTTCGAAACGGCGTCAGACGCATATTGTCAATCACACACGTCTGGTACTATAAATATGCTCTCGATAGCATGCGATAAATTTGTTGCAGCCGTTTGTTCACGCGTTCAAACCGAGGATAAACATTTTACAGACTGAGAAAAACCCCTATTACGAGCGGAACTATTGGGCGAGAGACGAGTTCTGCTCGATCCACCGTAGATGCTGATCCGCGGTGTCGTCCCAGCTTTCGACCCAGCCCAGAAAGTCGTTAAGACGAAGCTTGTGTCTGGCGGGCAGGTCGTGAACGTGTTCGAACTCGGGCAACAGTCGCTGGTCGAAGTTGTACCTGGTAAAGAGCTGTTTCCGGTCCGGCCAGGGGGATTCGAAGGAGTCGAAAAACGGGGTCTTGCGGCGTACGAACCGCTCCATCTCGTTGAACAACGTAACGTTGTGCGGCCGGTCCGGTGGCCGATGCCGAAGCATCTCCGGGTCGATCTGTTTACAGGCCTCGAGAAACGTATCCGTGGACCGTTCCGCCGGGGGCGCGTGGAGGTGCCAGTCGAGCAGTTCCGTGTCCGTGGCCAGAAACGACGCGAAGAAGTTATCGGCAAGCTGGGTGTGGAACGGCATCGACGGCTGGTTGGCGATCCCACAGCAGTTGAGTGCGTTCTGGATCGAATCGGAGCGATCGAGGACCGATTCGAACTCCGTTCGGACGGCCTGTCTGGCGAACGATTCGGGATCGACGTCGAACGCGGTTCGTTCGGCCAGTTCCTGGCTCGTGGATCGGTTATAACCGAACCGAGAGAGAAGCACGTCGATCGGGTCGGGGTCGGGATCGAGCCGTTCGAACGGAACCCGTTTCCCGAACACCTCGAGGTCGACGTGAGCGGTGAAGTGACCGCGGAAGAACGTATCGCACAGCAGACCGTGATAGATCGTATCGACGTCGATTTCGTCGGTGTACCCCGCGTGATGGATATGTAGCGACTCCTTGACTCCCTGGGAGTACTGTACCTTCGATCCGTCGGCGTAGAGGTAGCGCTCGTCGGGTCCGAACGCGGTGTGATCGGCACCGTACTGCGCCGCGAGGCGTTTGGCGCCGACGACCTCCTGGGCCGTCGAGTTGCCGACCGTATAACAGTGTTCGATCTCGGGAAGCTGGGCGAGCAGCGTTCGAGAGTCGTATCCCGCGGAGAGAAGCAGCCCCTTCCGTCCGGGGAGGATCGATCGACGGTCGATCGCTCGCTCGAGCCGGTTCGCGAGCGTTCCGGCGTAGTCGAATTCCCGGGTATCGTAGACGAATCGCTCGAGGTCGGTAACCGACGACGCCCGCAGCTGGCTGTCGATCGGGAGTCGCGAGAGCTGTTCGAGGCTCGTCTTCTCGCCGAGCGTAACGCCCAGATGGAGAAACTCGAGGATGCCGTCCCGTCGGAAGGAAGGGTCGGGAATCGTTTTCGCGACCGTTGCGGAGTCGGTACCGAACACGCGAACTCCCGGGGCGTCGGTGTAGAAACACTCCCGCGAACGGATCGAATCGGTCGCGACGAACGTCTCGTCGGGCGTATCGAGGACCGCGAGATAGGAGCCGTTGAGCCCGGCCAGCGCCTCGGTGCCGTCGCGTTCGTAGGCCTCGAGGAACCAGCGGGCAGCGTTCGTTTCTTGACCGGGTACGTACACCTCGCCCCAGATCGCACAGCAACCGGTTTCTCCCTCGTAAGTCGCGGTCCAGCCAGGGGTGCCGAGCCCGAAGTCTCTGATCCCGACGGTTATCGACGGTCCGACGAGCACGTCGTCGAACTCGTCCATCGACCGAAACCGGGTGAACGCTTCTGTGCCGCCAAATACGCCGAAGAGTTCCGTATTCATCTCGAGACTACCTCACTGCGTGACTGTGGCGTGAATCGGGAACCGACAACCCCGTATGCCGATCGGGCCGTCGGTAGCACGCACACGTCGAACTACACTACATTGGGAGCGAGCCACCATTAACTATAGTTCCACTAAGCGGGTCGCAAAGTGAATGAGATGCGTGGCACCAATAAACAGCGCCGCGCCGAGGCGGAATCGGCCTACATGGGACCTCTACCAGCAGTATTCTCCGGAGCTAACTCTCATATAAGATCCCCAACCGAACGATTACGGGGGGCTATTGGCTCCATAATAATACCGCTGCTATCGCTAGCCGGAGCCAGCAATGACCCAACGACGGAACACCAGACGACGGTTTCTCGCAGCCTCCAGCGCAACGGCCTTCGCGGCGGCCATGGCTGGCTGCACCGACTTCCTCTCGGACGAGGACGACGGCAACGGTGACGACGACGGCGGCAACGGCGACGACGACGGTAACGGCGACGACGGTAACGGAAACGGGGAGAACGGCGACGAGTACGACTCACCCGAACTTCAGGTCGAAACCGAGTACAACAGTCGCGAGGAGTTCAGACAGCCCGGCGAGCAGCTCAACGACTTCGAGACCGGCGACGACTGGACGGTTCTCGAGGGAGAAGCCGAGATGGACGACGAGTTCTCCTTCGACGGCGACCAGAGTATTCGCCTGATGGCCGAGGACGAGGACAACGCCGCCGTCGGGACGGAGCTAGACGAGGCGACCGACATGGAGAACCTCGACCTCTCGGTGGCCGTCCAGACGACCACGCCCCACAACATCGCCCTCGAGATCCAGCTGCGGGATATCTACGGCGGGTACGCGAGTTACATGGTGCCCTCGGTCTCCTACGGCGACGAGAACCCCGGCTGGTTCCGGATGTGTCCCGGGTTCGCCGACGAGAGTACGACGCCGGTCGAACAGGACGCGATCGACGAGATCCGTCTCGTCGTCCACAACACCGGCGACGAAGCCGAAGTGTGGTTCGACGACCTTCGTACCCACGAGAAGCCCGACCAGGGGTACGTCATCCTCAACTGGGACGACGGGTTCGAGGACTTCTACGAGCCGGCCGGCGAGCTACACGACGAGTACGACGTCAACGCCGTCCTGGCGGTCGTTCGTCAGTGGACCAGAGATCAGCGCGAAGGTATTATGACGATCAACCAGCTCGAGGAGCGCCAGGAGGCCGGCGACCAGATCATCGCGCACGGAACCCACACACAGTTCACGGATCTCAGCGACGAGGAACTCGACGACACGCTGCGTACGGACAAGAACTGGGCCGTCAACGCCGAACTCGAGGGCGGTCACTACATCGTCTTCCCGCACAACGACTTCGACCAGCGAGTCCTCGACATCGCCTCGAACTACTACTACGCGGGCGGATTCAACCAGGCGGGTAGCCCGAACCTCACCGGCGTCCACGGCTTCGACCCGCTGGTGTTGCCCCGGACGATCGGTCACGACCTCGACATCGCGATGCAATGTGTCGACGCCGCGGCCCAACACAACCAGTGTACGATCCTGAACTTCCACCAGTTCGAACTCGATAACACGATGGACCTCGACGACTACGAGGAACTGCTCGAGTACATCAACGAGTCCGACGTCGAGGTCATCGACTTCGATGATCTCTGGACGATGCGTCGGAACGGACACTAATCGACGGTAACCGTCTCCGATCGCTTCTTTCTGCGGTTCTCTCGATACCGAACGGACAGCTACCGACGCGTCTCGAAACAGTGACCGATCGGTATCGCGGGGCCGTAACCGATTCGAAGACAGCAGCGGAGCGCCCTACCGGCTGGTTCTCGAGGATCGGTCTCTTCGTGTACGGTTCGATCGATGCCGACCGTCACGCTACGCGGACGGGTAGTTCTCGGGAGCTAAAGAATCGTACCGCGGTTTCGACGGACGAGGGGAGTCGTGTCCCCGATCAGGAACGGAGTCCGATCCACCCGCCGATCAGGGCGACGAGAAGGACGAAGCCGGTAGCGAGGAACGGAGCCGGACGTCGTCGAGCACCGGAGACGGCCGACCAGAGGACGCCCGGCACGTGACGAAGTTCGGGACCTGCGCGGAGGAGATGCCAGCAGCCCCGAAGCGGACGACCCTCGCTGAAGTAGCTCTTCGCGAGCACGAGGTCGTGGCTCGAGCGGATCTCGTACCCCTCCGCTTCGAACCGGTCGACCTCGTCGGCGTACAGCGACAGGTACTGTTCGTCGGCCCGTCTGATCGTGTCCGCCGGCGGGATCCCCGTCTCCTCGCGGACGACGAGCGGTTCGTTGACGTAGGCGAGCTTGCCGACCTCGAGGATTCGCAGGACGAACTCGGGGTCCTGGAACCGATCGAGCGTCTCGTCGAAACCGCCGACCTCCCTCGCGACGTCGGTTCGAACGATCAGCGTCGAGCCGGCGCCCGTGTGGACGTTGTCGGCGAGGATCTCGCCGATAAGTTCCTCTCCGCCTTCCATTCGGGGTTGATCGTCCGCTCGAGAGAGGACGCTGGCGGCCAGGCCGCGAAGCCGGTCGGAGACGCTGGTGAGTTCGAACGCGAACCCGCAGTACGCTGCGACCCACTCCTCCGATCGCTGCTCGAGGACCTCGAGCTGGGCCTCGAGTTTCTCCGGACGCCACTCGTCGTCGGAGTCGAGGAAGGCGACGTACTTCCCCCGGGCGCGTTCGATGCCCGTGTTCCGCGCGACGTTTGCTCCCTGGTTCGTCTCGTGATAGATCGGCCGCACCCGATCGTCGTCGTAGGATTCGAGAACCGCGGCGGTGTCGTCGGTCGAGCCGTCGTCGACGACGAGTACCTCGAGGTCGTCGTGAGTCTGTTCGAGGGCGCTGTCGATCGCTCTCGATACCGTCGCCTCCCGGTTGTACGTCGGAATAATGACGCTAACCAGTGCCATTTCGTTCGACACGGGCCTACCAGCGCTTTATTATCGATGGGCTAACCGCGTTTCGGCCGGGGCGAGACGGCTCGAGCCACCGGTTTCGGTCGGATCCTCACCCGGATCAACTGCAGCAGCCGAGCGGAAACGCTACCCGAAGACCGGCACTCCGGTATCCGGACCGAACATCGCGAGGAGGACGCCCGACAGCAGCAGCGTCATACCGGCCAGAAACAGCATGCTCTGGAACCAGCCCACCACGGTCAGGTCGCCGCTGACGCCCTCGAGTCGTCGGCGGATCGGCTCGGCCCGGGGACCGATCGGGGCCGGAAATTCGGCGAGAACCTCGAACGGCTCCGCGGGCTCCATCGCACCAGTGAGGACGGCAAACGAGAGGTAGACGACGAGCCCGAACGGCGGTACGAGAAGGAGCGCCAGCCACGGGTTGACGACGACCGTCGCGAGGGCGAAGATCGGCACCGCAGCGAGCGCGGTCGTCGCCGCTACTCGACCGAACCGTGCGTCGGCGAGCGGATCGAAGCCGATTCGCTGTGCCGAGAGCCAGTGGAAGACGAACATCGAGCCGTAGCCGATCGTGGTCGCAAACGCCGCGCCGTGCATGCCGTAACGCGGAATCAGCAGGTAGTTGAGCACCACGTTGATCCCCGCGGCGCCGGCCGTCGCGAGAACCGGATACCGAAGCGTTCCCTCGCCCTGCGAGATCGCGAGGACGGGCCGAGCGAGGGCGAAGCCGAGGGCGCCGGGCAACAGCAACAGGAGCGGTTCGATCGCCGGCGTGGCATCCGGGCCGAAGTATATCGGGACAGCGACGTCGGCCAGCGCCGCGAGCCCGACGGCCATGACCGCGGTCAGTAAGAACGTGTAACGGGTCGTCTTCGACGCGAGAGCGGTGATCTCGTCGATCCGGTCTCTGGACCACAGCTCGGACGTCGAGTGGACGTAGACGGTCTGAAGGGCTATCGGAACGAACCAGAGAAACTCCGCCAGGATCAGCGCTGCCCGGTAGTTCCCCACCGCCGCGCTCTCGCGGAACTGCTGGAGCATGACGATGTCGATGTGATAGAGCGAGGTGAGTAAAAAGAGGAGAACGATGCTCATCGAATTGAACGTCAGCATCTTCTTTCGCGGAAACTCCCGTGGAGGGATCCGAAACACGCTCGAGAGCGACACGCGGTGGTGGATCAGCGTCAGGCCGACGACGCCACAGACGATACTCGCGACCGCGTGGCCGGCCAGGGCGCCCGGAACGCCGAATCCGAGGTAGACGAGCGGAATCGAGACGACGACAAACGCCACCTTATCGAGCACGTTGAGGGGTTCGGAGTATCGCTCGAGGCCGAATCCCATGAGCGTCTTTCGCGAGTACGTCTGGAACTGGACGGAGATCCCCAGCAGCGCCAGCCCGTAGAAGTAGATCGTGTACTCCTCGCCGAACAGCGCCGCGACGACTCCGTTACGGGAAACGAGAAACATGACGAACGCACCCGTAAGCGTAAACAGCACCGCGAGTCGAAAGTAGTAGCCGACGACGTACGGCTCCCAGTCGGACATCGACCGATCCTCTGCGAGGAACTTTCGGACGCCGTCGGCGATCCCGGAACTCACGAAGATCATGTAGATCGCGAACACCGACATCAGAAAGGAGTAGTCGCCGAATCCCGCCGGACCGAGCAGACGGAACAGAATCGGGGTCGAAACGAGTCCCACGAGAAGAACGACGACTTTCGCGCTAACGACCGAGAGAACGCCGCTGGAGAGGCTTCGATTCACGGATCCCACCGGGAGAGATACCGCCGAATAGCTCCCACCGCTAGCAGTCGAGTGATACCCACAGTGTTCGAAGCTCTGGGTCGGGAAGGCCTTATTATAACCGCATTAAGATCCCCTCAGTTATCGGACGAGAACGGCGGGTACGGGACTCGAGGGGCATCGGACTCCCTCGCGCCGTCCGAACATATCGGGCGTCGGACAGCGAGCGAACCGACACTGCAGTTAACCGAGAGATAAATAGGTTACTGGAACTATCAGGGTACATCGATGAACGAGAAAGCGACGCGCCGAGCGCTCCTCGGCACCATCGGTGCTGGGACGCTCGGGGCGACCGCGGGCTGTCTCGACAGCCTGAGCGGGGACGAAGACGACGATCGGAACGGGGACGACGGAAACGAGTCCAACGGGGACGACGCGGATCAGCCAGCTGAGAACGGCGAAACGGACGACGAAGAGGAGGAAGAAGCGGAGGTTCCGGATATCGACGGCGGTGCCGTGGTGTTTACGTACGACGACGGGCCGATGCAGGACTACGAACAGGCGTTCCCGGTCCACCAGGAGTTCGACGCCCCCGCAAGTGCGGGCATCGTCACCGAGTGGGTCGGCGAAGAGGACTTCGACGACAACGACTGGATGGACCTCGAACACCTCGAGGAGCTCGCCGAGGCCGGCTGGGAGATCAACTCCCACACGACCGCACACACCGCACTGGGCGAGTTCGAACTCGTCGAGGACGTCGACCCCGACGACGTCCGCGTGTATCCCGAGGAGCGAAACCACGGGTTCCACCACGGGTACGCGATCGAGGTCACCGATGGAGAGAACTCGGTCGTTCGAACCGTCGTCGACTCCGGTACCGACGGGACTGGCGGCTACCTGGAGTTCGACGAACCCGTCGGCGAGTCCTTCGCCGCCGCCGAGACCGTCGAGCGCTATCCCGAAGAGCTCATGCACGAGTTCCTCGGCGACTCGAAGGCCCAACTCGAGGAGTGGGGATTCGAGGTCGATACGCTGCTGGCGCCGTACGACATCTGCGACGAGTGGACGATCGAGTTCGCCAGCGAGTACTACGACGGCATCGCGAACGTCAACCCGGGTTCGATGCTCAACGAGCGCGACGAGTTCGACCCGTTCGACACCAACCGCGACTACTTCATCGAGTTCACCGATCCCCTCGACATCCAGTCACAGCTCGACGAGGTCGCCGCCCAGGATGCCATCGGCATCGTTGGCGCCCACACGTTCAAAGACGAGGTCGACGAGGACGGCATTCGGGAGATGCTCGAGTGGGTCGAGGAGCGTGACCTGACGGTCGTCACGCTGACGGACGCGATCACGGCCGCAGCGTCCGATTCGGCCTAACCGCTCGACCCGCGCTCGAGTCGGTGATCTTCCGGATCGGGAACGACTCTTCCAGACGTGCTGGGACGCTCTCAGACGTGCTCGTTGCTCCAGGTGTGCGTCGTGCCCGCGCCGCGATCCCGAATCCCGCCGTGGATCCGGTTGACCTTGAGCGTCGAGCCGGTCGCGTCCGGCGCAAGGTGGACGCCGGCGTTGTCGCCGTCCGACTCGAGTTCGGCGTTCCGGAGCAGGTTGTCGGCTCCGCGGTCGACGTAGGGGTGTCGACTCGCCTCGAGCGTCGCCCGGTAGACGGTCGTGTCCTCGCCGAGCACAGCGAGCGCGTCGCGTTCAACCCCCTCGCGACCCGGCTGCTCGACCTCGAGTTCGGTGAATCGGCAGTTATGTCGTTCACAGCGGATCCCCTCGCGGAACCCGGCGGCGTCGCCGGCTTCGCCGTCGATACTGAGACGAGCGGCGAGAACCCGATCGCGGCTGTCCGACCCTCTGATCCAGAACGGATAGCCGCCGGCCGTCTCGTGGGTGACGGACGTATCGAACACCTCCGTCTCGCCCGCTTCGGGAGAGATAACGATCCCGTGGTTGACGGCGTCGCCTTCGATCTCGATGTCGACGTCCTCGATGTGCGCGCTCTCACAGGAGTTCAACACTGACAGCGCGTGGCTCGTGGGTTGGGGCGACGTGATCGAGATCTCGGCGTCGCTGACGAGCAGGTCCTCACCGGTCTCGAGACGAATCGGTCGCTGCGAGCGGTCGTGCGGTCCAGTCTCGTCGATTTCGACCGTAACCCCTCGGATCTCGCTGCCGACTCCGCCGACGCGGACGTTCGCGCCGTTGCTGTTCCTGAAGGTCCCGCCGTCGACGACGTAGGTTCCGTCCTCGTTGGTCGCGTACAGACCGTTGTCCGGAAACCCGCCGAGCACGCAGTCTCTGAACTCGAGGCGACCGACGTTCGTGTTCGCCTCGATACCGATCGGGCCGCGCCAGCCGTTGCCGGCGTTGACCGTCTCGTCGATGTGTGTGCCGCCGTCGGGCGCTCGAAACCGTTCGACGACGCCCGTTCCGTCCGGGCTGGTCAGTGCGAACATCCCAGGACCCGACGTTCCGCTGTCGTGTACCCCTCGGATCGTCACGTCGCGAACCTCGAGCCGATCGGAGACGCCGGCCTCGATCACCCTGATCCCCGTGTCCGGGGCGGTCTGGTCGACGTCGAACCCCTCGAACGCGAGTCGTTCGCCGGGGCTGTAGGAGACGCCCAGACGGAACAGACGCCGCTGGGGACCGTCGAACGCGTGATAATCGGCCGGGACGAGGGTCGCTCCCTCGCCGAAGAAGCCGACGTTCTCGAACCCGGTGTATCGAAACTGACGGTCCATGTAGTAACGCCCCTCCGGGAAGACGAAGGCGGTGTCGTCGGCCCGAAGCTCCTCGAGGACGGGCGTGATCGACTCCGATCCGGTGTCGTCGGCTCCCGCCTCGACGACGTCGACGACGTCGTCGTACCCCGCTCGAGACGCGGCGCCGGAGGTGGCGCCGACGGTAAACAACCCGAACACCGACGCCCCTCCCACTGCGGTACCCCGGAGGAACGATCGTCTATCCGGCCCGCGCCCCGTACTCGCCTCTCGCTCGCCTGTCGTTCGATCGATCGAATCGTTCGGTACTACCTGTTCGCTCGCGTCACTTCCGTTCTCCATCGACAGTCACGTATTCATTAATTTCTCCGGTTCAGTATATTCTGCTTTGAATATCCAGCCTTTAAGTAATACAAAATCTCGTAAATACATATCTTCAGATATCGTAATAATTCTGAACCGCGGGCAGTCGGCTCCTCGGGAACGACACTCCGCCTACGTGCGAATCGGCGGTCCGACCGCTACGGAGCAGAAACGAACGGTTCTACTCGAGTCGCTCGGGCGTCCGGTTCGTCTCGAGCGTCGTCGCGATAAGTTCGGCGACCGCACGGCGGAGTCGCTGCGAAACGGCCGACGTCGAGACGTCGAGTCGCTCCGCGAGGTCCCCCTGGGAGACGCGCCGCGGGATATCGTAGTAGCCGGCGTAGTACGCCAGCAGGAGCATCTCGTGTTGCCGTTCGGTCAGGACATACGTTTCGTCGTCCGGATTCGACTCCTGGAGCTGGCGGATGTGGAAGTCGATACCGCGCTCGAGACAGCGTTCCCGGAACGCGCTCAGCGTCTCGCGGTCGGGGAGGTAGAGCCGGACCACCCAGCCCCGCTCGTTGGACGTGAGTTTGAACACGAACAGGCCGCTCTCCGAACACTGCTCCGGGATCGGGTCCAGCGCGGAGGCGAACGTCACGCGGTAGATCGCTCGGTTCGGAAACTCGGCGATACGAACCGGGTCGGTTACCGTGTGGTCGGCGTCGATCGCACGGTCGACGGTCTCGTGGTCGGTTCCGAACGCCGAGACGAAGAGGTATCTGTCCGTTCCCCGCGCGTCGGCGTACTCGTATCTGATCGTCGTCTCCGAGACCGCCTCGATCGTCGGCCCCAGGACGAGATCCTCGTGAGTGAGTTCGGCCTCCAGTACGAACCCCATCAGCGACTCGTCCTCACAGTACCCGGAGTTATCCGGTGTCGGTTTTCCTTATAGTGTCTCTAAGCAGTGTTTCACGATCGGATACAATGAGAGGGTCGCCGGTCAGTTCATGTAACCGAGATCGGCCAGTCGATCGGTTACTTCCTCGTCGGCCTCGGGTCGATCGGTTTTCGCTTCCGTCTCGTCGGCGTAGGCGGGATACGACGTCGACTCGGTCGGTTCGACGACCGGAATCACGCTCCCGTCCATGCGGTCGCTGTACGGAAGTCCGAACGAGGCCATGATCGTCGGCGCGACGTCGAACAGGTGGGCACGCTCGAGCGGTTCGTCCTCGTCGACGCCCTCGCCCGCAGCCGCGAACACGCCGTCGAGCTTGTGGTTCCAGGGTTCGGCCGGGCCGAAGTAGCCCTCGCCGATCTGCTCGGAGATGGCGTGATCGAACTCGGCGGGGACAGTCACGATGTCGACGGCGTCCTCGGCGTACTCGCCGTGGAAGTACCGTTCGCGGGGCGCAACGGTCTCGAAGACCGGGTCGCCGTCCGGCGTCTCGACGTCCTCGAGTTCGCGGATGAGTTGCTCGCGGACCTGCTCGTAGTCGTCCTGTGCGACGACGCCTTCGGGGTCGCGTCCCTCGAGGTTGATCCGAACGCCGAGTTCCGTGCGAGCCCGAACGTACGCCTGCGAGTTCTCGAAGTCGACCTGCTCGTTCGCGGTCCGTGCGACGCCGCCCGGCGCGAACTTCTTGACGGTTTCGGCCAGGCCGACGCGCTCCAAGGTCGCACCGACGTCACGGGCCGTGATCCCGAACCGCTCGGCGGCGACGGCCGCGGCGCGCTCGGTGAAGGTGGGTTCCCAGGTGTCGGACTCCTCGCCCTCCCGGAGCTTGCGGCGCATCGGCGTCCACGAGGGCATCCCCTTCCCGCTGGTCGTCGTCTCGACGTAGCCCCGGTCCTGGAGGAACTCGTTGACCCGGAACTCGTAGCCGTCGTACTCGCCCATCCCGTGATCGCTGGCGACGAAGACGTGGTCGGGGTCGAACCGCTCTAAGATCGCGGCGATCTCGTCGTCGGTTGTCTCGTACACTGAACGAACCTTCTCCTCGTCGCCGAAGAACTCGTGGAAGACCGTGTCCGTCTTCTGGAACTGGACGAACCCGAAGTCGGGGTCGTACTCCTCCGCCAGATACCGAAACGCCGCACCGCGCATGCGGATCAGGTTTCGGTACTCCTTCATTTTCTCGGAGTCGGGAAGCGTGTCGTCGTCCCGGGAGTACGACGGATAGATCCGGTAGTCGCCGATCGCCTCCCGAACCTCCT
This sequence comes from Natronococcus sp., assembly GCF_047921035.1. Lineage (NCBI taxonomy): Archaea > Methanobacteriati > Methanobacteriota > Halobacteria > Halobacteriales > Natrialbaceae > Natronococcus > Natronococcus sp. The sequence goes on along the minus strand of NZ_JBLRWX010000008.1, from coordinate 45,042 downwards.
CGAGCAGCCCTTCCGGGTGACAGTCCGGGTTTTCCGGGCCGATGAAGCCGGGAAGCAACGCCCCGTCGAACTCCTCGGGCGGGTGCGTGATCGGCGCGTTGACGACGACGCTCGAGTAGCCGTGGCGGTCGAGCAGCGACCAGACGGTGTGCTCGTTGACGTCGTCGCTGCTGGTGACGTGCCAGTCGTAGCCGTCGTAGCCGACGAAGCCGAACGCCCCGTGCTTGCCCGGATTGGCCCCAGTATACATCGAGGGCCAGGCGCTAGGCGTCCACGGCGGGATCTGTGACTCGAGGGGTGCGCTCGTTCCGTCGGTACAGAGTCGATGGATCGTCGGGATCTCCTCGTCCTCGTCGAGGTCGTCGAAGACGGAGAGACTGCCCGCGTCGATCCCGATCAAGAGCGTGTTCATGCCGGTAGATTCGTCGTCCGATACCACTTCGTCGTCCTGAGACGGCGCGCTCCGTTCCATATTCTAGTGTCGGTGTGTTCGTTCACAGTAGATCGACGGCGTTCCGCACCAACCGTTTCGGTTCGAGACGTGGACCCGGAGCACCTTATTATCCCCTGGTTAACAGCGTCTCACGGCCCGAAAGTCGTGTTTGAGATACAATGTTTATTTTAGAACAGTTCGTTAATCGAACTTTTCTAACAGCCTGTTATAGAAGTCGTCCTCTCGGACCGCAACCGATTCGGGGTCGGACTCGTCGGCGAGTTTTTCGACGATCAGCTCCGGCGTCGAGCGGGCTAATCGGTCCTTGACCGGGGATCGGTTCACCTCGAGTTCGCCGTCGACCAGCCCGACGGCCTCGATGCCGTCGACGGTCACCTCGAAGCCGGCCATCTCCCGAATCTCGCCGGCGAGGTGGGAGACGAACACCGCGGTCGCGCCGTTTTCGGAGAGCGCCTCGAGGATCCCGGCGATGATCTTCGCGCTGGCGCCGGGCTCGGTGATGCTCTCGAGTTCGTCGACGAGCACGAGCGAGCCCTCGCCGCTCTGGGCCAGCTCCGCGAACTCCCGGACCGTCGACTCGAAGGCGCCGGCGTCGAGCGTTCCCTGGGTCTTGGCGTGGTAGTGGAGGTCGTCGAACCGCTGAACCCGGGCGCGCTCCGCGGGAACCGGGAGTCCCATGTGTGCGAGCACGACGACGCTCGCCACGAGATCCAGCGTCGAGGTCTTTCCGCCGCTGTTGACGCCCGAGAGCAGAGCGACGCCGGAAACCCCGTAGTCGACGGGATCGATCGCCTCGACGGGCTCGTCGAGCAGCGGCGAGCGACCCCCCTCGATGGCGAACCCGACCTCCTCGTCGACGACCGTCGGCATCGTACACTCGAACTCGCGGGCGAAGCGGGCGATGGCGAGTTCGACGTCGAGCTCGAGGGCGTCCCGGACGAGCCGGCGAGCCCCCTCGCGGCGGTCGGCGAGATCCGCGGCGAGCTCCCGTTTGAGCCGGTTCGCGCGTCGCTCCTTGGCCGCCGTCAGCTCGGTCCGAAGCCGGCCGAGCGCATCCTCGTCGCGTTCGACCGGAAACGTCGGCTCGTCGGTGAAGATTCGGCGGGCCAACTCGGCCTCGCCGGACTCGAGGGCGAGCGCGTCGACGACGTGATCGCGGGCGGCCTCGACCGCCGCGGCGTGCTCGTCCGCCAGCTCCCGGGACAGAAGCGAGTCGAGGCCCGCCCCGCGTTCGACCAGCGAGAGCAGATCCGAACCCTCGATAGTGACGTCCTGCTCGCGGATCGCCTCCCGCAGGTGGTCGTTCGCGACGTTCTCCGCCGTCCCCACCGCGGCGTCGACGTCGGCCGCGGCCGCGGTCAGTCTGTCGAGTTCCGCATCGCCCGCGACCGTCCCGTCCTCGTCGAGCCGGGAGAGTCCGTCCTCGAGCGCGTCGAGGTCGCAGTCCGCCCCGAGGTCGGCGGTGCGGTCGACCTCGACGGCGGCCCGGAGTCGGTTTCGGTTGCGCGCGAAGAACGCCAGCGACCGCTCGGGGACGATCTCGGCGGGGTTCTCGAGCGCGTTCGGCTCGACCCGGACGTCGCCCTCGACGGCGATCCCGGCGAAGGACTCGTCGATCGCGATCACCGTCGCGTACCCCCGGGCGAGTTCGGCCAGTCCCTGTGCGTCCTCGACGATCTCGACCGGCAGTTCCGGGATCGCCTCCTGGGCCTCGGCGTAGCGTTCCGCGTCGGTCGTCGCCAGGCAGCGCTCGCGAACCCGGACGTCGCCGGGTTCGCGAAGCGGTTCGACGCCCTCGAGAGCCTCGAGCACCTCGGGATCGGGGTCGTGCTCGATCGCGTCGCTCGCGAAAGCCTGGACCTCCTCGATGCGCGAGCGCCGCGAACTCGGGTACAGCGTCTCGAGGCGCTGGGCCGCGTAGTCGGTGACGGTCCGCTCCTTGAGCAGCCCGAGCACGCTCCGGTAGACCTCGCGGGCCCGGTCGGTCGCGAGGAACGCGCCCGGATCGTCGTGCTCGTGGCGGATCGCGCCGCGCGCGATGCGGGCGGCCCGCCCCTGCGAGATGCCGGGTGCGGCCGCGATCGCCGCGACGTCGCCCGTCCGCAGCGCTCGCTCGGGATCGTCGAGGGCCGACAGCGACCGGGCGGTCTTCTCGCCGACGCCCGGAATCGACTCGAGGTCCATCGTTCTCGAGCGGCGTATCAGAGCGAAGCGAGAAAAAGCTCCCGTCCGCGGTCCCGGTCGGGTCGCCGACGGCTTCGGGGGAGAACGAGTGTCACCCAATTAATCAAAACCCGCAGTTCCGTGAAAATGTGGGGGGATGAACAGCTCTCGGCTCCAACTACGGTCGATGAGAAAAGAGAGTTCCGACAGGGTATTCGAGGCGCTAGCGAGCGAACAACGGCGACGGATCCTGTTCGCGCTCTTGGACGAACCGCTCCCGCTCGAGGGCGACGGCGGCTGGCCGACGGGAGAACGGGCGATTCCGGACGCCGTTCTCCTCGAGCGACGTCACATCCACCTCCCGAAGCTGGAAGATTACGGGTTCGTTCGGTGGAGCCCGGAGAGGGAGAGCGTCGAAAAGGGGCCGCAGTTCGGAGAGATCGAACCGGTTCTGGCGCTGCTCGCCGATCATCAACCGGAACTCCTGGTCGGCCCACATCGATAAACAGGTCGACGAATGTTTCGACTCCCTCACAGCCACGATGCAGACTGACAGCCACCACCGGGACGTCGACGAACCGATCGACGTGCTTCTGGTCGACGACAACCCCGGTGACGTCCGGTTGACCCGGGAGGCGTTCGAAAGGGCGCGAACGACCGTCGAGACGAAACTCCACGCCGTCAACACGGGAGACGACGCGCTGGCGGTTCTCTCTCGAACCGACGAGTGCACGGGAGTTCCGCCGCCGGATCTCGTCCTTCTGGATCTGAATCTCCCCGGTTGCGACGGCTGTGAACTCCTCGAGCGAATCAGAACCGACCGATCGCTGCGGCGACTGCCGGTGTTGATGCTGACGAGTTCGGCCGACGAGGACGACGTCTCGAGGTGTTACGCCGCGAGCGCCAACGCCTACCTGAGGAAACCCGTCGATCCCGACGAGTTCGTCTCGACCGTCGAGGCGATCGATCGGTTCTGGTTCGGGCGGACGCGGTTCCCGCCGGAGCAGTGAATCGACTACGTTCGTCGTCGCTGTCGGATCGCCAGGAGCCGCTCCGTCTCGCGAGAAACGTATCGGCGAGCCCCCGTCGTGGTTGGGCTAGAGCGGGGACTCGCCACTCCCCTCTTTCGGGCGTGTACCCAAGTAGCTTCTGTGATTATCCGAGTGAAATTCGCTTAGGGCCGGCACCGTCGGAACGGTACCGAACCTAAATTCTTTTCCATCCGTGCGCCGTATAGAGGATGTTCGGTTATCCGAATTCGTGGTTGGGCCATGACTCAGGACGAAACAACGGACGAAGCGATTAGCCTGTTGCAGGACCTCGGGCTACAGGAGTACGAAGCGCGCTGCTTCATGGCGTTGAACAAACTTCCCTCCGGGACGGCAAAGGAGATCCACGAGATCTCCGAGGTCCCGCGAACGAGGGTGTACGACGCGATTCGCGTCCTCGAGTCACAGGGCCTGGTCGAAGTGCAACACTCGAGCCCACAGGTCTACCGCGCCGTCGGAACCGACGAGGCGACGCAGATCCTTCGGCAACGGTACAACGATCGGGTAGACACGCTCGAGACCCATCTCCAAAACACGAAGACCGAGGAGATCGAGGACGACAGCTCCGTCCAAGAGGTGTGGTCGCTGCGGGGCCACGACGCGATCGAGTCGCGAACGCTCGAGTTGATCCGCGGGGCCGACTCGGAGGTCGCGCTCCTCGTCGTCGACGAGGGGATCCTCTCCGAGTCGCTGTTCGACACCCTTCGGGCGGCGGCCGATCGCGAGCTTTCGGTCGTCCTCGGAGGCCAGACCGACTCGATCACGCAGTCGCTCGAGCGGGCGCTTCCGGAGAGTCGCGTGTTCGAAACGGGGCTGGACTGGCTCACGGGGCCGAAAGTCGACGAGGTCGCGATCAGTCGAATTCTGCTCGTCGATCGGGAGACCCTTCTGATCGGATCGTACTATCCGAAGGCCGAGGCCGACGAGCCGGCGGAGCAGGCGGTCTTCGCCAAGGGACTACAGAACGGCGTCGTGGTGCTTCTCCGACGGCTGTTGACGGCTGGACTGCCTCCCGTCGAAGATCCCGGGAAGTAACGTTCGGAACGGGACACGTAAGGACTTGCGCGCTCCGGGACGGTCGTTATCCGACCGACGCTGCAAGGGAGTGCATGGTACTCAAGAAGCTCCTCGGTTCGACGGCGACGCGGTCGCTTACGGTCGTTTCGGTGCTCGGAAGCGCGAAGCGGGCCCTCGAGCGCGGGAACTACGTTCGGGCCGGCCTGATGCTCGGCGTCGCGGTGCTGGCCTGGAAGTGGGTCGTCATCGGGATGGTCGCACAGGGGATCGTCGGCCTGCTCATGAAAGACGACTCCTCGGACGCCTCGGCCTCGAAACCCGCGTAACCCGGACTACTCGCCGAAGTCGGCCTCCTCGAAGTTGTCGTTCGCCAGCTCGTCGATCAGCTCCTCGACGTCGGACCGCAGCTCGTCGGCGAGGTCCTCGAGCTGCGGATCGTCCCACTCGTCGGTCGTCGTCCCCGAAAAGTCGGGTTCGTGCATCTCGTAGTCGGTCACGCACGGGTTCACGACGCCTCGAGCCATCGCCCTCGCCTGCGTGAGCAACGGGTTCGAATCGACGGCGTCGATCGAGAACGCGCCCGGCCCGAATCGCTACGCGAAATCGTCGACGAGCGGAAACGTCGCGAGCTGGGCGGCCGACAGCAGGACGCGGTCCTTCTCGTAGCCGTGGGCGATCGACTCGACCATCCCCCCGCCGTCGGTGAGGGGGACGAGCCGGACGACCGTTCCGTGCTCGTCGACCTCGAGCACCAACAGCGCGTGCGGGAACGAGGAGACTGCGGGGACCGTCAGCTCGGTGACGCCGTCGGCGCGCTCGATAGCGGGGAAGTGGAGGTGACCGGTGACGACGAGCGCGACGTCGTGACGGACGAGGACCTCGACCAGCGGCTCCGGGTTGGAGAAGCCGGGGACCTCGCCGGCGACCGGGAGTTCCGCACGGTAGCGCTCGTAGAGATTCCCGGTCGCGGGCAGATTGTGGTGGACGACGACGATCGAACGGTCGGCGTCGGTCTCGGCCAGCGCCTCGTCGAGCCACATCAGCTGTTCGGCGCTGACGCGACCGTCCCAGGTCTCGGCGGGCGAGCCGGGGGTTGCCGCGTGGCTGTCGAGGCCGAACACCGCGAGATCGCCGAAGCGGACCCGAAACGGCAGTCCGCCAGGGGTGTACCGATCCTCGAACGCGGGGATCGGCAGCGACTCGCGCTCGTCGAACGTCGTGGGGAAGTCGTGGTTGCCGGGCACCGCGACCGCGGGCGACTCGAAGTCGACGAGGTCGTCGAACAGGTCGAACTCCGCCGGTACCCCGTTTCGCGTCAGATCGCCGGCGACGACGACGCCGTCCGGGTCCCGATCGTTCGCCGCCTCGACGGCTGCCCGGAGGTGTCGCTCGGTCCGATGGAACACCTTCCAGGTTCCCGTCGCGTCCGTCGCGAGGTGGACGTCCGAGAGCACGGCAATTCGGGTTGGCTCGGCCGCCGTCGGTCGCTCGAGGCGCGCGAGGAGTTGCCCGGAGTGGAGGGGGGCCGCCATCGTCTTCCCACTCACCGCGGGAGCGGGTAATACTCCTCCCGTCAGTCGCCGTGTTCCGACGGACGGTCGCTCCGCCCACGCCAGTTCGTTCAGGATCTCACGGACGACGGCGAGAGCCGCGAGTCGCTCCTCCCTGGCAGGGGCGGCGTACTCGCCGGCCGCCACGGCGCCCCGACGGTATCGCTCGAGCGGGACGTTTCGGTCGGCGCGAGGAACGGGTCCGCACAGTCGGGAGCGGCGCCGAGGACCGTGTCGTGTATCGGCCCCGTACCGACGGCGCACCCGACGAGGGTTTTCGGAGCGGCCCCCGGTGGAACTCCAAGTTCGACCGTCGGGCCGTAGCCGGCTTCCGCGAGTTCCGTCGAACCGCCTGACGCAGTCGCGGGGTATACGGCAGGCTGGTGCAGGCACGACTGCTTCCGCGAGACGCGCCCTCGTTCCACTGAAGAAGGGTCTGTATCGAGGGCGTTCTAACCGCACGAACCGAGCAGCTACCTGTCCCTCTCAACTGAGAATGAATACGAGTCTCGAGGTCGAGTACTGGGTGATCGACGACGACGGCGAACTCACCCCGCCGGAATCGCTCGCGGACGTCTCCGAATACACCGAACGGGAGTTCGTCGAACCGCTATTCGAGCTGAAGACGCCTCCTTGCGGGTCGATGGCGGAGCTTCGGACGACGTTCGTCGAACAGCTCGAGGAAGTGCTCGCGGAGGCCGACCGAACCGACAAAGGGCTCGTCCCGCTCGGAACGCCGATCAACTGCGACGGGATCGAGCGCCGACCCGACGAGCGCGGGCGGATCCAGAAGGCGGTCATCGGCGAGAACTTCGACTACGCGAACTACTGCGCCGGGACCCACGTCCACTTCGAGAAACGCAACGTCACGGATCAGCTCAACACCCTCATCGCGCTGGATCCGGCGCTGGCGCTCGTCAGCTCCTCGCCGTACTACCAGGGCGAACGGGTCGCGAACAGCGCCCGGGCACACTGTTACCGCAAGCGAGGGTACGCGGAGTTTCCCAGACACGGCCAGCTCTGGAACTACGTCGAGAACGTCGGCGAGTGGTCGCGCCGACTCGACCGGTGTTTCGAGGAGTTCGAACGCGAAGCGCTCGAGGCCGGCATCGAGCAGGCGGCGGTCGACGACAACTTCTCGGTCGACGACGTCGTCTGGACCCCGGTACGGCTGCGCGACGAGATGCCGACCGTCGAGTGGCGCTCGCCCGACGCCGCGTTGCCGAGCCAGCTGCTCCGGCTCACCGAGGAGCTGTACGCGGTGATGGAGACGATCCACGGAACCAACGTGCAGATCGACGACGACGGCGGCGGGAGCGCGGCCGGCCACGTCACCAGCGAGGGGGTCCGACTCCCCGACTACGAGACCGCGTTCGACCTCGCCGGCGAGGCGATCCGAACCGGTCTCGAGTCGACTCCCGTCGCGAACTACCTCGACCGAATGGGGTTCTCGATCGCCGACTACCACCCGATCGCGACCCAGATCGACGGCCGACAGTACGTAACCAAAAGCGACGCCCGCGAACTCCGCCTCGAGTACGCGAGTCGGCTCGAGTCCGACATCGAGCGGTTGGCCGCGGCGATCGACTAGAGGACGCCCGCAATAAACGCCAGCCCCATGCCGACCAGGACGACGGCGGTGATCGTCGGCAGGTACGGCGTGAGTTGCTCGATGCGCTCGCGGTAGTGCTCGTAGCCCGCGATCAACAGCATCGTCGGCGCGATGATCGCGACGATGACGGCCAGCGAGTAGACGAGCATGAGTTCGAGGCAGGCCTCCGTTCCGACGCAGATCGCCAGGATCTGGATCGGCTCCTCGTGGGCGAAGCCGAGCAACAGCGCGGTCGTCCCGAGCGCGACCAGCCCTCGCTCGGCGTGTTCCTCGCTCAGGTGCTGGTGGCCCCCGCCCCCGGGAAGCGCGGCGCGGACTCGCTCGAGGAGGCCGGGATCGGTCCCGTGGTGGTCGTGGTGAGCGTGATGTCCCGACTCGAGGGTGTCGACGCCGCCGTTAGTGTGGTGGCCGCGAGCCGCGCCGTGATCGTGCGGGGCGTCGTGGTCGTGTCCCTCGTCATGATCGTGACCGTGGCTGTCGTCGTGATCGTGATCATGGTCTTCGCCGTGCTCGTGCGTTCCGTGTCCGCCGTAGCGGTACTCGTGGATCCCCAGCAGGATCAGTAGGGTCCCGGCGACGTACCGGAGCCACGGTCCCTCGGCGAACTCGGCGAACGCGCTAAACCAGAAGTACGCGAGCACGAGCACGACGCTGCTGATCAGGTGGCCGACGCCGAGAATCGACGCGGCCAGCAACCCCGCGAGCCAGCGTCGGTTCCGGTTGAGGGCGTACGTCGCCGCGATCGGCCAGCCGTGATCCGGCAGGACGCCGTGAACGAAGCCAATCAGGACGACGCCGGCGACGAGGCCCAGTTCCATACCGTCGCTGGGCCGCCGACGGGGTTACTGGTTGTTATGTTTCGATCGGGGCGACCGTAATACGGCTAGCAAGGATTGGTAACTCGACGTTCGAGGATAACAGCGACCGGAACGAGTCGGCGAGGCCGACCGTCAGTTTCCGTCGTCGTACTCGTACTCGTCCTCTGGGTCTTCGACGCCCTCGGTTCGCGAGCCGACCCAGGCGCCCAGCGAGATGCCGTAGACGAGGTGGGCGGCGTGGAACAGCGCGAGCTCGTCGGAGTCGAGTCGGATATCCAGTAGCTCCTTGAGCATGATCTGGGAGCCAAAGGCCGACAGCCCCATTCCAAACACCGATCCCCAGACGAGCCCGCGCTGTTCGGGCTCGATCGAGCGGTCGGCATCGAACAGGGCGAACAGCGCCCCGAAGATGACTCCGCCCTGGATCCCGTACACGAGGTGGAGAATCAACCCGATAACCGGGTGATCCTCGGGATCGCCGCCGCTGACGTACGTCGACCAGAAGTTCGCCGACGGCGGCAGCGACCGCAGGATCGGTAGTCGGAACGCCGTCATGATCAGCGTCGCGACGAATCCCGCTTGGATCCCGCGAACCGCCGCGCGCGCGGCGTGCTCGGCGCGAGACTCCTCGGCCGTCGCGCCGGTGACGTCGGAGGAACCCTTTTTCGACCGCAGTCGTCGAATGCGTTCGGAGACGGTCATGGTGCTCTCGTGGTATCTACCGCGAACAGGAACTTAACGACCCGGCGTGCAGTGGACGGCCCGGCGCGAGGACGAACCCTCGAGGCGAAACGACGGGCCGTCCGAACGACAACGCGCTTTTGCCCGTCCGGTTCGAACGACGGGCCATGACAACGCTCGAGGCGAAACTCGAGGCCGCACGCGCCGACCTCGCCGAGCGCGACGGCGTGTTGATCGCGTTCTCCGGCGGGGTCGACTCGAGCGTCGTGGCCGCGCTCGCCCACGACGCCCTCGGCGAGGACGCGGTCGCCTGCACCGCCAGAAGCGAGACGTTACCGGAGGCCGAACTCGAGGACGCAACGCGGGTCGCAAGCGAGATCGGCATCCGCCACGAACTCGTCGAGTTCTCCGAACTCGAGAGCGACGCCTTCGTCGAGAACGACGACGATCGGTGTTACCACTGCCGGACGATGCGACTGGGCGAGATGATCGAGACCGCCCGCGAGTTCGGGATCGAAACGGTCTGTGACGGGACCAACGCCGACGATCCGGGCGCCGGCCACAGACCCGGCCTGCAGGCGGTCGAGGAACTCGAGGTCCACTCACCGCTTCTGGCCCACGATATCGACAAGGCGGAGGTCCGGGAGATCGCCGACCGCTACGGCCTCTCGGTCGCAGACAAACCCTCGATGGCCTGTCTCTCCTCGCGCATCCCGACGGGACTGGAGGTCACCGAGGAGCGACTCACCCGCGTCGAGCGCGCCGAGGCCCTGCTTCGCCAGTGGGGGTTCGACCAGTTCCGTGTCCGGGACCACGACGGGCTGGCCCGCATCGAGGTCGCGCCGGACGAACTCGAGCGCGCGCTCGAGACCGCGTTCGTCGAGACCGTCCGCGAGGAACTCTCCGAGCTCGGGTTCGACCACGTCACCCTCGATCTGCACGGCTACCGGACCGGAAGCGTCAGTCCCGGGTCAGAGAACGACACCGACGGAGAGGAGCCCGCTAACGACGTCTTCGCTACGGAAACGTAACGACTCGGCGCCGACACCGACCGGCCAGTGGCGCCCGACCGTCTCGAGAACGTGAAAAACAGTAATCCGATAGGCCGTGTGAACTATCCACACGACGAATGTACTCCGTAGAAACGACGGGGCGACGGCTGGCGGCGTACGACGATGTTCTCGACCCCGACCGACACAGCGAGATCCGCGACCGGGCCGATCGACTCGACGGCGAGCGAATCGCCCACGTCAACACGACCGCCGACGGCGGCGGCGTCGCCGAGATCCTGCACGCGCTGGTCCCCCTCTCGAGGGACGTCGGCGTCGACGTCGACTGGTACGTGATGGACGCCCCCGACGAGTTCTACGACGTCACCAAGAGGCTCCACAACGGCCTGCAGGGCGACCACACCGAACTCACCGACGGGATGCGCGACACCTACCGGCGTGTCACCCGCGAGAACGCGACCGCGCTCGAGGAACGGTACGACGCGATCGTCCTCCACGATCCGCAGTCCCTCGGAATGGCCCCCGTCCTCGCCGATCGGTACCCCGACGCGAGCCTGCTCTGGCGCTGTCACATCGACCTGACGACGGGGGCCGATACCTACCTCGAGTTCGTCCGCACCCGACTGGATCCGATCGACCGCACCATCGTCTCCCACCCGGCGTACGCCGAGGCGCTCCCCGGCGAGGAGACCGCGGTCGTCCACCCCGCGATCGACCCGTTCACCGAGAAGAACCGGTCGCTCGAGGAGCTTCCGGACGGGCTCGAGGGGAGCGACCCGAACGAGTACCCCTTCGATACCGACAGACCGCTGCTGGTGCAGGTGTCGCGGTTCGACCCCTGGAAGGACCCGCTCGGGGTGGTCGAGGCCTACCGGGACGTCCGCGAGACGATCCCCGACGCCCAGCTCGTGCTGGCCGGGGGGATGCCCGACGACGACCCCGAGGGGATCGAGATCTACCGCGAGGTCGCGGCCGAAACCGAGGCGGACGAGGACGTCTACCTCCTGACAAACTTGCCGGACGTCGGCATCAACCTCCTGCAGCGAAGCGCCGACGCCGTCGTCCAGAAGTCTCTCCGGGAGGGGTTCGCGCTGACCGTCTCGGAGACGCTGTGGAAGGAAACCCCGGTCGTCGGCGCGAACGTCGGCGGCATCCCGCTCCAGATCGAGGACGGTGAGAACGGCTACCTCGTCGAGCCCGACGACGTCGACGCGACGGCGGATCGACTCGTTCGGCTCCTCGAGGACGACGAACTTCGGGCCCGACTCGGGGAACGGGGCCGGGAGACCGTCCGCGAACGGTTCCTCCTCCCCCGGCTGCTCGAGGAGTACCTCTCGCTGCTCGCGGAGGAGATCGATCGCTGATCGTCCACTGAGTTCGAGGTCTGTTACCCGTTCGTTCAGTGTATAATCGAGTTCGAGCCGCGAAACTCGAAAGGTTAGTTACTTCTATTCAGACGTTCGGAAATATTGCACAAGTCGATACGGACGTAGCCTTTCGGCGGGTAGCAACTGCCGATGGACGACGAGGACGTGCCGCCCCCGTGGAGGATCGAAACCGATCGAAACTACAGCGCGGCCGACAGCGACCGGGAACTTCGGTACCTGACCTACCGCCACGAGTCCGACGACCTGCGGGTGAAGGTCGCCCCCGCCTCGCTCGAGGGCGACTCCCACCCCGGCTACGCGCTCACGGCGACGAGCTACCCGGGGCTGGAGCTCTCGGAGGCGAAATCGATCAGAACGGTGTTGACGTTCGATCGCTGCAACCGGATCGCCGTGGAGTTCATGCAGCTGTTTTCCGCGCGCTACGACGGGCCGGGAACCCTCGAGGAGGCGCTCGAGTACGCACACCGGCGAACGGCCGATCACCGGTAGCCGACGGCTCGCGGGAGGAAACGGAAAAGCAGCGTCGGTCAGTCGTCCGACGGGACCATCGAACTCTTCGCGGTCGCCTCCGCCAGCGACTCGGTCTCGGCGAACGGGTACCAGGACTGCTTGGCGTCTGCCATGTACGGCGCCTCGAAGTCGGTCTCCTCGGGCTCGCAGCACTCGATCAGCGCCTCGGTTCCGGTCGCCTCGACCCACTGGCGGAACGTCTGTCCCGCCTCGCGGTGGGCGGCGAACGCCTCGAGCAGGTTCCTGATCGCGCCGGGGGTCTCGTCGGCGGGCACCCGCTGCTGGACCCACTCGACGAACGAGGGGTCCTCGCCGACGCCGCCGCCGACGCCGATGTCGAACGCCTCGACCATCTCGCCGTCCTTGCGGGCGCGCATCCCCTGCAAACCGATGTCGGCGGTCATCGCCTGCCCGCAGTCGGCCGTACAGCCCGAGTAGTGTATCTTGATCGTCCCGACGTCGTCGGGGAGGTCGACGTTCCTGTTGAGCCAGCGCAGCGTCCGCGCCATCCGGGCTTTCGTCTCGGTCAGGGCAATCGAACAGAACTCGGTGCCGGTACAGGCCATCGCGCCGCGCTCGAAGGGACTCGGCTCGGGGCGGTACTCGGAGAGCAGCCCCTCCCCTAGCAGCGCCTCGAGAACGTCCTCGCTCACGTCCACGATGACGGGGTTCTGGCGACGAGTCAGGCGCAGCTCGCCGGAGCCGTACTCGTCGGCCAGGTCGGCGAGCTCGAGGGCGTCCTCGGCGGGCATGCGCCCGACCGGGACCGTCAGGCCGACGTAGTACATCCCCTCGCCCTTCTGCTCGTGGACGCCGACGTGGTCGCGCTTGCCGGCGTCGGCGGGTTTTCCGGCGTTGTAGGTGTACTCCTCGCGGAAGCTCTCGCCTGCGCTCTCGAGTTCGAAATCGACGTACTCCGCCTGGAGCGTCTCGCGGATCTTCTCCTCGCCCCAGTCCTCGACGAAAAAGCGCGTGCGGTTCTTCGAGCGGTTCTGGCGGTTGCCGTGGTCGTGGTAGAGTTCGACGAACCCGCGGCCGACCTCGTAGGCATTCTCGGGGCGGACGAAAATGTCGAGCGGGCTCGCGGCGCGGGGCTGGCGACCGCCGAGACCGCCGCCGACACGGACGTTGAACCCCTTGACGACCTTCCCCTGGATCTCCTTGCGCGCCGGCTCGAAGCCGATGTCGTTGAGCGTGTCCTGGGCACAGCCGGATTTCGAGCCCGTCACGCTGATGTTGAACTTCCGGGGCATGTTCGCGAGGGCGTCGTCCCCGCGCAGTTCCTCCTGGAACCGCTCGAGTAGCGGCCCCGAGTCGACGTACTCCTCGACCTTGCCGTGGAGAGCACTCCCCGAAATGTTACGCATCGTGTCCCCGCCCGCCGACCGGGAGGAGACGCCGACCGACTCGAGTCGCTCCCAGATCTCGGGGACGTCCTCGAGTTTCAGCCAGTGGAGCTGGACCGACTGCCGTGTCGTCAGATCGATCCAGCCGTTGCCGAACTCGGGGTTCTCGACGGGACCCGTCGCGTAGTCGCGGGCGACCTTGGCGATCGCCCGAAGCTGTCCCGGCTCGAGGACGCCGCTGGCGTTGGTCAGCCGCATCATGAAGTACGACTCCTGCCCGTCGCGCTGGTGGAACAGTCCCCAGAACTTGAAGCGGGTGAACCACTCCTCGCGTTCGTCGTCCGGAATCGCCTCGTAGCCGCCGTTCTCGGCGAACTCGAGGATGTGCTGGCGAACCTCGTCGCCGTAACAGTCCGCCTTCTGCTCCTCTTTCTTATGCGCCACCGCCGACCACCTCGGTCGGACGATCGTACTCGAACTCGCAAATTTTCTCCTCGAACATGACTGAATTCACGTTTTATCCACACGTTCCTAACTCGTATAACTGTGATCGTTTACAATATCGTAGTTTTGTTCGGATTTCGGCGGCGGACGTCGGATCTCCAATCACCTCCAATCTGTATAAGGAGATATCCGAGGACGAAGCCCCCGCTCGAGCGGCGATTCTCAACGACGATCGGCCGGGATAAACGGGCGGAGCGCTCCACGGCGGAATCGGAGCGCGAGGGAGAATCGGGAACGATCGTGTCCGACTCTCGAACGTTCGCCAGGAGGAGAGTCGGCGGAAACGGGCTACCTGCCCGTCCACTTCAACAGCAACAGCGTCCCCTCGAACAGCAGGATCATCGTGATTGCGACGAGGATGGGCGCCATCATCGTCGGGTCCACGGTAAACAGGAATGCCAGCCCCGCGAAGCCGGCCCAGAAGTACAGGCGCTTGTCCGCGAGCCACTTCCGGGTCGTCACGCCCATCATGATCGCCAGCATCATGAACAGCGGAATCTGGAAGACGATCGCGAGGAAGCCGGTCAACGTGATGATCAGGTTGAACGTATCCCCGAGCGCGTAGGCGATGCCCGCGCTCCCCTCGGCGTAGAACGTGAAGTACTGGAAGAGGATGGGCAACACCAGCAGGTACGAAAAGATCATCCCCAGCGCCGCGAGCACGACGCTGGTCGGGACCGCCGCGAGATAGTACTTGCGCTCGTTGGGGTACAGCCCCGGTCGCATGAACAGGTAACACTGGTAGACGAACATCGGCAGCGCGACCATGATTCCGAGCAGCGCCGAGAGCTTGATCCGGGTCAGCCACAGCTCGAGCGGGTGGTAGATGTGTGGCGGGGGCACCTCGTCGAACTGGGAGGGGAAGACGTTGCCCCAGATGTGATCGATCGCCTGGGAGGCCCACAGCAGCCCGATCGCGGTCCCGGCCGCACCGATGAGCAAGACGACCGCCAGCCGGAGCACCATCTCCTCGATGTGATCGGCCAGCGGCATCTCCTCGTCGTCCGGCGGCGTCGAGATTCCGCCGACGTCCTCCTCCGGATCGGGGTAGGTCGGCTCGGACCCCTCCGGGTGGTCGCCGACGACGCCCTCACCGTCGGTCTCGAGTTCGGGCTCCTCGTCGTCGGCCGCCTCGAGCGCACCGTCGGCGTCAGCGTCGGGCTCCTCGTCGTCGGCTGTGGTGTCGTCGACGGCGTCAGCTGTGTCGGCGTCGGGCTCCGCGTCGCTCGAGGCACCGTCCTCGGGGTCGTCCAGCGGCTCTTCGGGGGGTTCGCCGTCCCCATCGGTCGCCGACTCGTCCGACATCTATCGGGATATAGATACCCCGCCAGTTATAGGCCTTTTCTTACGGCCACCCGAAACCGCAGACAGGCCGCCGTCGTTTCCCGAGACGGCCGTTTCGTACACGAAAGGTTGATAACCGGATGTCAGCTACAATCCACCAGTAAATGAGTTCTGCCGTCGACGAGGACACGGTCCGCGCTATCAACACCGGCCGGGAGACGATCGGCGCGATGCTCTCGAGCCTCCAGACGCACCTCCAGAAGGTGTTTATCGTCTTCGTCCTCGGCTTCCTCGGATCCTTCTACGCGCTTCGGGTCTGGATCTGGGACTTCCTCGAGCGGACCGCGACCTCGGAGATGAACCAGGTCGTCGCCGACGCGACCGAGATCATTACCCGAACCCCCTTCGAGGTCATCCTCCTGCAGGCGAAGATCGGGATGCTGGTGGGAATCATCGTCGCGATTCCGGCCTTGCTGTACTTCTCGCGCCAGAAGCTTCGCGAGCGCGGGTTCCGGTCGACGGTACCGATCTCCCGGCTACACATGGTCGGCTTCGCGATAACCTCGTTCGTGCTGTTCTGGGTCGGGATCTTCTACGCCTACGCGATCTTCTTCCCGTTCGCGTTCGACTTCCTCGGCGCCGTCGCGTTCGACGCCGGCGTCAACCCCAGCTGGGGGATTACCGAGTTCACCGAGTTCATCGCGCTGCTGACGCTTTCGTTCGGTCTCGCGGCCCAGATGCCGCTGTTTATGGGCGTCCTCGCGTACACGGAGATCGTCTCCTACGAGCTGTTCCGTGACAAGTGGCGCCACGCCGCGGTCGCCATCACGGTCTTCGGCGCGATGTTCTCCCCGCCGGACCCGTTCACGCTGATCATGTGGGCGATGCCGCTGTTCGCGCTGTACGTCTTCAGCCTCGGGCTGGCGAAGGTCGTCACCAACGTCCGCCGTCGGGGAGCAGCCGAACTCGACACCGGGACCGGCCTGATGAAACGGCGACTCGTCCAGTTCGTCGGACTCATGGTGCTCGTGGCCATCGGGTCGGTTATCTTCATCGTCCGGGGCGGGTTCGCGTTCGTCAACCAGGAAGTGTATCCGAACCTGCCGGCGTGGCTCCAGCCCGAGGGCGGAACGGTCGGCTTCTGGGAGCTGTACGTCGACTACGGCGCGCTCGGTCTGCTCGCGATCGCCGCGATCGTCGCCGCGACCGTCGGCGGACTCATCCTGCTCGCCTACACGGTGAAGGTCCTGCAGTCGCCCGTCTACCCGCGCGAGGACGATATCCGGACCGCCGAAACCGCCGAGGACGTCGACTTCGAGACGCTCGGAGCCGAGGACATCGATGAAGTTCCCGCGACGGTCTTCCTCGAGATGGAAGAGGAGGAGGCCCTCGAGCAGTCCCGGCAGGCGATGTACGACGACAACCGGGAGAAGGCCCAGGCGATCCTCGATCGGTACGACGGCCTGCAGAAACAACAGCGACAACGGCAGCAGTCCGACGACGGCCCGGGCGCCGACTCGAACGTCGGCGCGGGTGCCGGCAGCGCGGCCGGTGGCGGCGCTGCCCCAGCGGACGAGGGAGAGGACGAGGGGCTGTTCTCGAGTACGGCCGCGGGAATGCTCGACGCCTTCACCGAGGAGGAGACGA
Source organism: Natronococcus sp. (assembly GCF_047921035.1). Lineage (NCBI taxonomy): Archaea > Methanobacteriati > Methanobacteriota > Halobacteria > Halobacteriales > Natrialbaceae > Natronococcus > Natronococcus sp. The sequence goes on along the minus strand of NZ_JBLRWX010000008.1, from coordinate 28,009 downwards.
CCGAGGACGACATCGGCGGCTACGCCTACGACCTCGCCTTTATTTTCAACAGTCTCACCTCGAAGATGTTCTACATCGTCGGCGTGTTCATGGTCGTCCTCGGCGGGACGTTCGTCGCGCTCTATCAGGGCGGGTTCGGCGTCGTCCTCACCCAGTTCGTCGAACGGGTGCCGGACGCGGCCCTCGCCCAGGTCACGGAGATGAGCGAGGAGGAGATCGCCGCCGCCGATTCGACGGCGGAGATCACGGAGATCCTGAACGAGGCGGGGCTGGTTATCGCCCTCCACCCCGTCGAGGTGCTGATCTTCATGGTGAAGGTCAGTACGATCCTGGCGATCATCGCCGTCGCCCCGCTGATCCTGTACTGGGCCTGGCCAGCCGCCAGGGAGCGCGGTCTCGTCCGGGGCGACCCGCGGGTGATGCTCCTCTGGGGCGGCGCGATGATCGGCGGGTTCGCGATCGGCCTGTTCATCGGGTTCTACTGGATCGCGCCCGCAGTGATCTCGTACCTGATCACCGACGCCGTCACGAACGGGATGCAGGTCTCCTACCGGATCAACAGCTTCTCGTGGCTCGTGATCTACACGACGCTCGGCGTCGGGTTCCTCTTTAATATCATCGTCACGATGGCGCTGTTCCACGTCGGCGGCATCGTCAGCTACCGAACGATGCTCAGGCGGTGGCGCCCCATCGTCGTCGCGATCTTCACTGCCGCCGCGTTCTTCAGCCCGAAGGGGATCCTCACGATGTTGCTGGTCGCGATCCCGATCGCGCTGACCTACATGCTCGGACTCGCCGTGTTGTACGTGCTCACCGGCGGCGGCCGCTTCTTCGGCGGCGGCGGTGGCGGCAGTCCCGACCCCGAACCCGAGGCGACGCCGACACCCGAGTAGTCGGACCGGTCGCCGACGGCTTAAGGGAGTTCCCTGCGAACGATCGTCCATGCCCAAGATCAGCGTCGAAATTCCACAGGAGTTGCTCGACGACCTCGACGACCACGTCGGCGACGACGGCAAGTTCGTCAACCGCAGCGACGCGATCCGCGCCTCCGTCCGCAAGACCCTCGATATCCTGGACGAGATCGACGACCGACAGGGCCGCCTCGAGTCTGACGAGCGCGAGCAGTCGTAATTACCGATCCCCGGGACCAGATTGCTTATGGGGGCTCGGCGGTGTACCCTGTTCCATGACGCCCTCCACGACTGAACAGGAATCCGACACGCCCGACGGAACCGTCGAACTTCCGGCGACGGAGGCGGTCCAGCGCGCGCTTCACGAGGCGACAGCCCACCTCTACGACGAACTCGCCGTCGCGAAAGCCGAGCACGCCGACGGGGAGGGGGAGCTGCCGCCCGCGGTGTTCGACGACCTCGAGGAGCTGTACGTCGCCACGGCCGAGGAGTCGGTGACGACGGTTCGGATCAGCTACGAGCGAGAGTAGTCAGTCCCGATCGATCCGTTCGGCGAACCCGAAGTTGGGCTTGACGTCGTCGACGCGAACCTCGACGGTATCCCCCTTCTCGGTCTCGGGAACGAACAGCCGGTAGCCCTCGACCGACGCGATGCCGTCGCCCTCGCTGCCAACGTCGACGATCTCGACCTCGAGTTCGTCGCCCTCTCGGACCGGCCCCGTCAGCCGCCCCTTGGCGATGAAGTACAGCTCCGAGGACGATTCGCGGGAGGCGTCGGGCGCCGTCGCCCGGACGTACTGGAACTCGTCCTCGAGGTCGGCCCGGAACGCGTCGACGTCGGGACCTTCGAACACCTTCACGAGGAAGTTGCCGCCGCTGTCGAGCAGGTCGAGAGCCGTCTCGAACGCCTGGCGAGCGAGGTGTAGCGACCGGGCCTGGTCGAGCGAGTACTCGCCGGACATGTTGGGCGCCATGTCCGAGACGACGACGTCGACGGGACCGCCCGCGGCGTCGGTAACCCGGTCTCGGGTTCGGTCCTCGGTCATGTCGCCGCGGATCGTCTCGATTCGATCGGTGCCGCCGGGCATCTCGAGGTCTTTGATCCGCTGGAGGTCGACGCCGATGACCCGTCCCTGCGGGCCGACGCGCTCGGCGGCGACCTCGAGCCAGCCGCCGGGTGCCGCCCCCAGGTCGACGACGGTGTCGCCGCCGGAGATGACGTTCTCGAGATCGTCGAGCTGCTTGAGCTTGTAGGCCGCTCGGCTGCGGTACCCCTCCTGTTTCGCCTTGTTGTAGTAGTGGTCTTTCCGCGTCATGGGTTCTTCACCGAACTCCGTGAGACGTTCTGCGTGGGAACGGTCGGCGAATGTGCGTTCATACGAAATGAGACGCCCCCGACCCGGAAAGGCACATCGGATAGTATCGGTCAGCCGTCGGGCGCTGTATACGCGTTTCATCGCTAAGCGGAAGCGCAGATCTTCTCCGTTACGTCTATTACGTATCGTAACGTAGTGGATCGTAACGATGAAAACGGTCACCACACGCATCCCGGAGGACGACGAAGAGGCCCTCGCCGAACTCGAGACGGAGTTGAGCGCCGATCGGTCGGAGGTACTTCGCCGCCTGATCCGACAGGGCCTCTCCGACTGGCGCAAGGAGCGGGCACTCGACCAGCTCCGCGACCACCGCATCACGCTGCGGAAGGCAGCGGAGCTGGCGGACGTCCCGTACATCGAGATGCTGACCCTCGCAGCCGAAGAGGGGATCGACGTCGGGTACACGACGGACGACCTCGAGCGCGATCTCGAGCGCATCTAATGGTCGTCGTCGATTCCTCCGCGCTGATTCCGCTCGCGTGGGTCGGGCGACTCGACCTCGTCTCGACTGCCTTCGACGATATTCGAACGACGGAAGACGTCCGGGAGGAAGTCCTCACCGAGGGGAAGCGTGGTACCGCGACGCTCGACGAGTTTCTGGCGGATGTAGCCGTTCACGGAACGCCGGACGCAGCCGACGAGGTGGCGTCGATGGAGGGAATTGCGGTGGCCGACGCGTCGGTGATCCTGTTGGCAGAGACCGACGAGGAGATTCTTCTCGCTAACGACAAAGGACTGATCGAGGTCGCCCGGAGTCACGGCGTCGAGTGCTGGTGGGTGACGACGCTGTTGCTCAGGTGTGCGAACAAAGGTGATTTGACGGCGGATGAGGCAACCGATGTCCTGTACGACCTCGTGGACGAGGGAATGAACCTGCATCCGAAAGTCTACACGCAAGTGCAGAAGAAGCTCCGAGAACTGGGGGACTGATACGGTTTACTGTAAGTCATTACCGGTGCAACCGCGACCCGTGCGGCGGTTGCGCCGGTAAATCGTTACAGCAATCCGTATGAATCAGCGTCCTCGGTCGGATGGAGACGCGTTCAGTTAGTAGATGAACCAGACGGGAGGAGTAGTTGTAGTAGTGGTCTTTCCGCGTCATGGGTTCGATCGCCAGATCCGATCGGACGGCTCGAGACGAACGGGACGACGGAGAGCCGGAAGGTCAGTCGGCCGACGGCGCGGACTCCGCCTCCGCGCTCGAGTCCTGTTCGATTCGGTTCGCCCGCGTCCAGACGAGATCCCGACGGCTCAGGACGTCGACCAGACACCGGACGTTGAGCGCGTCGTGGAACTGCTTGTAGCCGACGACGAGCAGCGGCGCGTAGACGAGCAGCCGCCAGTCCTCGCCCTCGATCTGGATCCCCAGGGCGGCGATCAGGAAGATGATGCTTGTGAAGAAGACGAACACCGCGAGGACGGTCATCACGTGGCCCGCGAGGACGAGCCAGCCGATGTACGCGAGAATGACGAAACTCGCCAGCGGAAGGAAGAACATCTCGACCAGACGGAACGGCAGCGCGATCCGGCTGAGGTAGCCGTAGGAGGGATCGGTAACGACCGACCAGTGTTTGAGCACGGTCATGTAGTTGCCGCGGTACCAGCGCAGGCGCTGGCGGTAGAGATCCCGCCAGGTCGCGGGCGCCTCCGTGTAGACGCGGGCGTCGCTGACCGAGACGCGGTGACCGGCCCGGAGCACCTTCATTGTGACGTCGAAGTCCTCGGTAAGCGTATCGGGATCGTAGGCGAACACCTCCTCGAGCACCTCCCGGCGGTAGGCGCCCAGACAGCCGGGGACGACCATCACGATCCCGAAGTAATCCAGCGCCCGCCGGTAGATGTTGACGCCGATAGTGTACTCGAGCTGTTGACAGCGCGTGACGAGCGAATCGCGGTTCCAGATGGTGACGTTGCTCGCAACGGCACCGATATCGGAGTCGGCCCCGAGTGGAGCGACGATCCGTTTCAGGGCGTTTCGATCGACAATGCTGTCGGCGTCGACGGTGACGATGACGTCGCCGTCGGCAAACAGCAACCCGTAGTTCAGCGCCGAGTACTTGCCGCCGTTTGCCTTGCTGACGACCGAAACCCGCTCGGAGGCGGCAGCGAACGCGCTCGCCTCGGCGAGGGTGTCGTCGGTCGAGCCGTCGTCGATCGCGACGATCTCGAGGCGGTCTTCAGGGTAGTCGGCGTCGAGCAGCGCCTGGATCGTCCGCCCGATGTATCCAGCCTCGTTGTACGCGGGAATCAGAACGGTTACGTCCGGATACGGCGGGCTCGGCGTATACTTCGAACGGCCGATCTGGTCGTGGAAGAATGCGATGAACGCGATGAACCAGTAGTACGCGAAGATCAACACGATCGCGCCCAGATGGACGATGGCAATCGGTGACGGGTTGAGCCAGCCTTGCCAGAGGATCACCGCGAAGTAGCCGACCCCGCCAGCGATCAGCGTTCGTATGCCGAACCAGGATTCGTACCGGGGGTTGTGCTCGACGACGTAGTAGCTCCAGAGGAGGTACAACACGAAAAGCACCCCCAGCAGCGCGATCGCGTACAGCGTCCCCACGCTCATCACGTTGATCAACAGCCCGAACGGCACCAGGGCAGAGAGAAACAGCGCGACCGAGCGCCACTTTACGGCCCGGAGACCACGCCCAACCGTCCGTCCGAGGCGGAGCGCGCTACCGACCGGTCGCTCGACGCTCATCGATCCTCCGCCGAGACCGGCTCGAGCACGCGCCAGCCGTCATCCGTTTCCTCGACAGTTCCGTCCTCGAGGCCCTCGGCGAACTGTTCGATCGTCAGGAAGCCGACGTTCTCGCCTTTCATGTGCTCGATCAGCGACTCGAGTTTCTCGAGTCGCTCGTCGGTCGTGAAGTACTGGTAGTGGATCATGACGACGTGAACCCCGTTTCGCTCGTGGGACGCGTCGAACGAGTCGGTCAGCGTCTCGAGGTCGTGAAACGGCACGTCGTCATCATCTCCGCCGGCCTCCTCGTAGGCGCTCCAGTCTTCGAACGACTGGGTTTCGGGAACGTGGGTGAGTCCGCCAGCTCCGAAGTACGTCCCGTTGTCGGTCTCGTAGTACTGGTCGGTAAACCACTGGCCTCCGGAGACGGCGGTGTAGTTCGACTCGGCGAGCACCTCGACGGTCGTCGTGTCGTAGGTGTTCATCGGCGGGACGAACGTCGACGACGGCGAGTCGACGCAGTCGGCCAGCAGCGCCTCCCCCTCGGCCAGTCGCTCGCGTTGCTCGGCCTCTGAGAGACCGCCGAACTCGCTGGCACCGTAGAAGTCGGTCACCGGTTCGTGGGTGGTCCCGTGGATCGCCATCTCGAACTGGTCAGAGTGGTCAGCTTCGAGCGACCGCAGGTAGTCACAGAGCTCCGGATCGTCGGTCAGGGCGCCGCTGCCGTTCGTATCCGGAATGATACCGAGCGTTACCGGTACCTCCTGTTCGATGAAGACGTCGTCGACCGCGCGCAACTCCTCCTGGTTGTACCAGGGCTGGATGTCGTCGTTTCTGAAGATCACGATCGAGTCGTACTCCTCCCAGTTCGCGTCCGTCCCGACCGACGCCTCGTCGGCCGGTTCCGACTCGAGCATGGGCGTCACGGAGACGGCGCCGGCGATGCCGGCGACGAGCACCATCGCGATGAGTGCGGTGCTGAGAACGCCCCGCCTGAACCGCGACTCGGGGACGAACCGGGCTGGAATCCAGCTGAGGTTCTGTTCCGGGGTCGGAAGCGTCGGAAAGGATACCGCAGGCAGAGGACCGGCCGCCTCCGCGTCGGGCTCCAACGGTGAGCGGTAGCCACACTCCGTACACCGCGGGACGGTCTGGAGTTCGGACAGCGTCTCGGTGTCGGCCTTCCGACCGCACTTCTCGCAGGCGTCTTCGAACGCGTCGAACGGGGCAATGTGCCCACAGTCGTGTTCGACGATTCGCTCGTCGACGACCGACATGGTCTCACACCGAGGGCAACGGGCCGAATGTGCAGTCATTGCCGGATGAAGGGAATCTCGGAACGACTATCGACGCCGAGTCGAAGGTATCCTCTCCGGGTTACCTCGAGGTTACCATCCCCTTGTGATCCACCCTGTCGTCCGATTTATCGTTTCGGAGGCGTTACGAGAACGTGTCCGGAAAACGATAATCATGACTGAAACGCCGAATCCGGCACAGTCGGTGGCGGGCTCGATCCTGGGAACCAAGTGGAAGCCACGGCTGATCGTCGCGCTGGCGACCGAAGGACGACTCGGGTTCGGCGACTGCAAGCACAAACTCGACGGGATCTCGAGTAAGGTCCTCTCGAACAATCTCGAGGATCTCTGTGAACACGGCATCGTCTCGCGTGACGTCATCCAGGAACAGCCCCGCCGTGTCGAGTACGAACTCACCGAATCGGGTCGAGAACTGTACGCGATCCTCGAATCGATGGCGGAGTGGGACACAACCCACGTGACCGGCGCCGGGATCCCGACCGTGTTGCTCGCCGACGACGACAGCCGACTGCTCGAACTCTATAACCTGTGGCTCACTGCCGACTACGATGTCGTGACGGCGACCGACGGGCGAGAAGCGCTCGACGGTCTCGACGAGTCCGTCGACGTTGCGGTCCTCGATCGATCTATGCCGAGGATGAACGGCGGCGAAGTCGCGTCGTCGATTGCTCGAGCCGATCAGCGAACGCCGATCGCGATCCTTACGTCGATGCAGGTGACGCCAGCAGACGTCTCGGTACCGGCGGATCGACTGTTGCGAAAACCGATCACCGAACGCGAGCTACGGGCAGCGATCGAGGACCTGAGTCGACTCGCCGACGAGGCGCCGATCGCCCGCGAGGTTCAGACGCGTCGTCACAGACTCGAGTTCGTCGAGACCCACCTCGGGTCGGCCGTCAAATCGACGGAGCCGTATCGTCGTGCAAGAGCGGAACTGGATCGAATCGAGGCCGATCGGGCAGCCGCCATCGAGGCTCGCGAGCCGTGGCGTCGACTGCTCGAGGAGCGAGTCGACGGCGAGACGGGACAGTCGACCGCCGACGAGGACGCGTCCTGAACGCGGGTTCGGCCGGAGGAGCTTTGAGAGCCCCTCTCCTGTGTTTACCTATGCTCGCTGGACAGTCTTCTTCTCGAACACTACTGCTCGTCGAGGACGACGACCTGCAGGCGCGGCTGTATCGGACGATGCTGTACCGGGAGCGGGGAACGGCGTCGGCGCCGAACGACGAGGATGCGAGCGGTTCGACCACGACCGTCGAGACCGTCGGCACGCTCGAGGAAGCCCGGACTGCGCTCGAGGGCGACGGCGAGCCGTTCGGTCTGGTGTTGCTCGATCTGAACCTCCCCGATTCGACGGGACTCGAGACACTGGATACCGTTCTCGAAACCGTCGACGAGACGGCAGTCGTCGTCCTGACCGGAATCGACGACGCCGCGGTCGGACGGGAGGCGGTCGAACGGGGTGCGGAGGACTACCTCGTGAAGGATCGCGTGACGCCGCGGCTGCTCGAGCAGACCGTCACCTACGCCATCGAGCGGCGCCGCCGAGTCGCCGAGATCGAACGCCAGCGAAACGAGCTGGCGGTGTTACACTGGCTGGTCCGCCACGAGATCAGAAACGACGCCGCCGTCGTCCTGGGGTGGGTCGGGGCGCTCGATGCGACGGATCCCGACTCTACCCGGACCGTCTCCCGGATCGAGGAGGCGGGCGAACACATCGTCGAGCTCACCGAGTCGGTCGGAGCGATGGTGGAGTCCCTCGAGGAGCCACAGGTCGACCTCGAGTCGGTCGATCTCGAGGCCGTGATCGACGAGGAGATCGATCGACTCGAGAGCCGGTACGAGGGCTGTACGGTGACGTTCGACCGCCCCGACGAGGGGGTTCCGGTCCGCGCGGATCGGTTCCTCAACGTCGTCGTCCGGAACGTGTTGACGAACGCGGTCGTTCACGGCGACGAGGAGGGGACGGTCGCCGTAACCGTCACCCGGGAGCCCGACGGTGGCGTGGAGTTTGCGGTGTCCGACGACGGGCCGGGACTCCCGGCGGCCGACCGCCGGCGGGCCGCCGAACGCGGCTACACCACGGACGAGACGGGAACCGGCGTCGGTCTCTACCTCGTGCGGACGTTCGTCGATCGCTACGGCGGGAGCCTCGCCATCGAGAGCGATCCGGAGCGGAGCGCGGGGACGACCGTTCGGATCCGCCTCGAATCCGGCTAACGCGAACGGATCTATCCGTCCGCAGTCTGCCGACTCGAGCGCGGCTCCGGCGCCGCAACGTTAAGGCGTACCGGATCGTTCGATCGCGTGATGGGAGGGAGCGAGGGACGAAGACGGGTACTCTGCGTGGACGGCGACCAGGCGGCGCTCGACCGCACGGTGGCGGCCCTCGAGCGGGGAAGCGAGGCGACGACCGTCGAGGCGACGTCCGATCCCGAAGCCGCGCTCGAGCGGGTTCGTGGCGGGGAGTACGACTGTCTCGTCTGCGAGTACGAACTGCCGGGCCCGAACGGGATCGAACTCCTCGAGGCCGTCCGCCGGTTCGATCCGGAACAGCCGGTGATCCTGTTTACCGGGTCGGGATCGGAGGCGGTCGCGAGCGAGGCGATCGCGAACGACGTCACTGACTACGTTCGGAAGGACGACGCGAGGAGGCACGAACGCCTCGCGGAGGGGATCGAGCGAGCGGTCGTTCGACGCCGGGAGGGACGGAGCCGCGAGCGATCGAACGAGGCTCTCGAGGCGTTCGCCGACGTCGTCGTCCACGACCTCCGCGGGTCGCTGACCGCGGCCGCCGGCTTCCTCGCGCTGGCCCGGGAGGACGGCGAGAGCTGCCCGTTTCTCGAGGAGGTCGACACCGCACACGGTCGGATGGAGGAGATTCTCGAGGACCTGCTGGCGCTCGCTCGGGCCGGCGACGTCGCCGACGAACTCGAACCCGTTTCGGTCGCGGCCGCCGCCGAAGCCGGCTGGCCCCTCCCTCCCGACGCCGAGGCGACCCTCGAGATGCGGGTTCCGGCGACGCTGCGTGCACTGGCGGACCGCGATCGGTTCGTCCGGTTCTTCGAGCGCGTGTTCGACGCCCTCCTCGAGGGCGAGGCGAGTCGACCGAGAGGCGTAACGGTCGGCGCCCTCGACGGCGGGTTCTTCATCGAGGGCGAGGGGATCGACGGTTCCTCGGCGCCCGTTAGCTCAGTGTTCACACACAGCAAGAGTGGACACGACGGCCGGAACGACCTCGGGCACCGGATCGCCGGCGCCATCGCCGACGCTCACGGCTGGACGCTCTCGGTAGTCGACGGCGGGAAGCGGCTCGAGATTACGGACGTCGACGCCGTCTGAACCCTCGATGCGTCGCCATTTCCGACGGTCGACGTGTTCGGTTCGTCCGGGGAGGGATGCCGGGTCCGTTCCGTAGTTATCTTCTCCGCGCCCGCGTCACGCTCGCGCGTAAAGAGTGCATTTTTATGGCGACCGTCCGTACCTCGATCCATATGTTCAAGGCCATCGTGAGCGCGGAAACGCTCACCAGCGCGCTCGATTCGGTGAGCGTGCTGGTCGACGAGTGCAAGATCCATCTCGAGGAGGAGGGGCTCGAAATCCGGGCCGTCGATCCCGCGAACGTCGGGATGGTCGATCTCTCGCTCGAGGCGGCGGCGTTCGAGTCCTACGAGGCCGACGGCGGGCTGATCGGGGTCGATCTCTCCCGACTCGAGGACATCGCCGGGATGGCCGACTCCGGACAGCTGATCCAGCTCGAACTCGACGAGGAGACCCGCAAGCTCCACATCCAGATCGACGGGCTCGAGTACACCCTGGCGCTGATCGACCCCGACTCGATCCGCCAGGAGCCCGACATCCCGGAACTGGACCTGCCCGCGCGGGTCGTCCTCGAGGGGAAGGACGTCAACCGCTCGGTGAAGGCCGCCGACATGGTCTCCGACCACATCGCGCTGGGCGTCGACGAGGGCGAGGAGTACTTTTACGTCGACGCAGAGGGCGACACCGACGACGTCCACCTCGAGCTCACCCAAGAGGACCTGATCGACCTGCAGGTCGGTCCGGCCCACTCGCTGTTCTCGCTCGACTATCTCAAGGACATGGACAAGGCGATCCCCGGCGACGCCGAGGTCACCCTCGACCTGGGCGAGGAGTTCCCGGTCAAGATCTACTTCGGGTTCGCCGAGGGCCAGGGACAGGTCACCTACATGCTGGCGCCGCGGATCCAGAGCGACTGACGCCGCCGTTTTCGTTTGATCACGTTCGATAGCTACTCGTTCCCGTGCGACGGTATCTCACTCGAGCTAGGGTTTAAAACGTCGATATGGTAAGCAGTCATCCTACCAGTATCCTTCGTGTAGAGAGAACGCGCATGCCCTCCACCAGCGACCCCAGCGATAGCCGATACGAGGCGACGTTCGATCCCGCCAGCGACAGTGCCAGCGAGGCCGTCCTCGACGCAGTCGGGGCCGCCGCCGACGTCGACCCGCTCGAGCTCGAGCCGCTGTACGCCGTCATCGATCCGGACGCGCTCGACTCGCTGTGTACCCACGCCCGTCGAACGGCAGGAAAGCGAACCCACAGCCTTCGGTTCTCTTACGCCGGGTTCGACGTCGACGTCCGAACCGACGGCCGGATCCGCGTCTGCGGCCCCTCGAGCGCCGGCGCGTTCGCCGGCGGCGACTGACACTGCCGGAGAGACTCACTCGTGCTCGTCGAGGAACGAGCGCAGGGTCCGGTTGACCAGCTCCGAGTCCTCGATGAAGAAACAGTGCGAGCCGCCCTCGACGAGTTCGAGACGCGTGTCCGGGATCTTCTCGTCGAGTAGCTTGCCGTTCGCGACCGGGAGAACCCGGTCGTTCGTCCCGTGCAGGACCAGCGTCGGCACCCGAATGCGCTCGAGCCGATCGCTGACGTCGAACTCGAGGGCGGCCGCCGCCTGGGCCTCCCGGGCCGGCGCGCCGGCGTCCTGCTCTAAGCGCCACTCGATGATGCGATCCATCAGGTGCGGGTTCCGGTTGGTGAACCGCTCGTTGAAGGCGGGTCGCATCCGGTGGCGGATGACCTCCCGTTCGCTCGCGCCGTCGGGCGTGTCGAACATCTGCTCCTGGGTCTCGTCGGGGATCGGAACTGCGTCGACTCCGCCGTGAGTGGTACAGCACAGCGTCAGCGTCTTCGCCCGGGAGTACTCGAGCGCGTAGCGCTGGGCGACCATCCCCCCCATGCTCGCCCCGACGATGTGGGCGTCGTAGATGCCGACGTCGTCGAGAACGGCCTCGAGGTCGGCGGCCAGCCCGCCGATCGAGTAGCCGGCGAACTTGAAGATCAGGGGAGCACGAAGTTTTCGCGGCAGTCGGCCCACGAGCGGCGGGAGCCCGGCCTCGGAGCGACCCGTCCCCCGGTTGTCGGGGGCGATGGCGCCGTAGTCGCCGGCGACGGCCTCCCGCTGCCAGCGCCACATCCACCGCCCGAAGCCCAGTCCCTGCAGGAAGACGACCGGCGTCCCCTCCCCCTCGTCGCGTTCGTAGTAGATCGACACGCCGTCTCGAGTGACCCGTGGCATACCCGTGTCGACGCGTCGGACGCCCTTGAAATCGACCCTCGAGGCAGAGCCGACCCTCGAAATCGGTAAGGGCGTGTTACCGACAGTAACGTCGTTTTGGCTCCGAGCGCCGAGACGGCCGGACAATCAGGGCGCTTAACCTCCCCGAGTAACACTACGTTACCGATGGAGCGACTGCACGCTCGGTACCCGTTTCTCGAGGCCGCCCGCGAGGCCGTGGCGACCGAAGCCGTCGATCTGGCGACGATCGTCGAACAGGACGGGGCGGTCGTCGAGCGGGCGTCCCAACGCGTGAGCACCGCGCTCGAGGACGGCGAGATCGGCGACCCCCACCGCGACCCCCGAACCGAACTGCTCTCCTACCCTGTCGCCCGCGTCCTCGTCTCGCTGGTCGACGAGGGGATCCTGATCCGCAAGTACGCCCGCGCCGAGGCCGAGGCCGCCCACGAGCGGTTCACGGCCGACATCGAGAACACCGTCGAGCTCAAAAGCGTCAGCTCCACCGGGCTCGAGCTCGAGGACCTGCTCGCCGAGTTCGGCCTCGAGGACGCCGTCCGGTCGACGGACGACGGGTACCGGATCGGCGTCGGCCGCTACCTCCCGCTGGCGGCGGGACTCAGGGACGACCGGTGGCGGCTGGTCAACCGGGCGCTCTCGGGCGGGGAGGTGCCGATCGACGAGGACGAGCTGCACACGCTACTCCGGGAGGCCATCCGCGAGCGGATCGAGGAGGGGCTTCCCTTCGCGGTGCCCGACGCCATCGCGACGACCCTCGAGCCCGAGGCCGAGGAGATCCGCGACGTGCTGGCCGAACTCGATCTCACCCGCGAGATCGACACCGTCGTCCCCGACCTGTTCCCGCCGTGTATGAAGGCGCTGCTCGACGACATCCAGAAGGGCGAACACCTGCCCCACCACTCCCGGTTCGCGATCACCGCCTTCCTGACGAGTATCGGGATGTCGACCGACGAGATCGTCGAACTCTACCGGGTGAACTCCTCGTTCGGCGAGGAGATGACCCGCTACCAGACCGACCACATCGGCGGCGAGACGTCACCGACGGAGTACTCCCCGCCCTCCTGTGCGACGATGCAGTCCTACGGGGACTGCGTGAACAAGGACGACCTCTGCGAGCGCATTCCCCACCCGATGGCCTACTACGAGAAACGCATCGACCAGACCGACGAGGACGAACTCGAGGACTGGCGCGAGGGAGGCGAGGAGTCGGCGGCCGGAGACTGATCGTCCGAACCGCCCGTTTCGGTAACCGACAACGGGCCTCAGTCTCGAGTGGCGAGATGGAAACCGGGCGGCGAATCCGCGGTCGAACACGTCGGTTCGAACGCAGTCTTCTGTGAGATCGACCGATCGTGACGGTACGATGAGGCTCCAGGTTCCTGGCGGTCCGGACCTACTTTCGGTTCTGTTCGAACTCGAGGAGGAGTAGTCACGGGGCCAGGATCTCGACTCGCTGGCGGCTACGGAGGTGGTGCAGGACGGAAGCCGTCGTCACCTAGACCGCGTTCTGTGCGTCCGCGTCGTCGTCGAGGCCGTCGGC
>NZ_JBLRWX010000008.1:0-14495 GCF_047921035.1 Natronococcus sp. | reverse complement strand
CGGATCGTTCAGCAGGTACGCCAGTCCGATCCCGACCGCGGTTAGCAGGAAGATGAAGCCGACGATGATGCCGACGAGCATCTCACCGCCCTCCGCGGAGAGGGCGCTGTCGGCGCCCCCGTACATGGTTCCTATGTAGATCATGGAGCCAAGCATCAGGAAGACGGCCGACACGGCCACGACGATTTCGATGATCCGCTCGCGCTCGAGCATTACCCGACGATTCCCCCGGCCCGTGCAAAAACGCTTCGAAGCGCCGCTCGACCGGGCAGATCTCCCGGCTCCGAACCGGCTCCAGCGGCGTCGGATCCGACGAAATCGGGACGTTATATATAAATCTCGAGCAGGAGCCTGCAAGCGAGCCCGTTATTTCCGTCGGTCGCCTAGAATCGTCGAACAGCCAGCCGAGTACGGAGCCGGCCGTCAGCCGGCGAATCACTACCGACGCAACCCATGAAAACAACAGCGTCACCGAAGACACCGCTTCCAGTACCGTCCGACGACGTTCTCGAGGAGCGCTCGCGCCGGGCCCGCACCGAACCGATGTCGGTGCTGGCGCTCGGCGAGGGCCTCTACGAGGTCGAGTCCGCGAGCGATCACACCTACCTCGTCGACCTCGAGGGCGGGCGCTGTACCTGCCCCGATCACGTCTTCCGCGGGGTTCGGTGCAAGCACGTCCGCCGCGTCGCCATCGAGATCAACGAGGGGCGGACGCCCCCGCCCGGCGAGCGAGCCGTCGGCTGTCACGACTGCGGCGAGACGGTGTTCGTCGACGAAGACGCGGCCGGCCCGGTCTACTGCGACCGTCACACGCTCCGGCCTGGCGATCCGGTCGTCGACCGCGAAACCGGCGACCGACTCACGGTCGTCGACGTCTCGGACCTGCGGGCCGACGCGGTCCGGATCCAGGCCACGGGCGAGTCCGTCGCCGACTACGCGACGAACGAGCGCTACGACCCCGACGTCCCTGTCGTCGGCGCCGTCTACCCCCACGCGACGGTCGCGCCCAACGGCGTCGTCCCCGAGTCGCTGCGGGTGTACGTCTTCCCCCGGACGCGCCTCGAGAAGCGGCCGGCGGGACGGGGCCGACCCGCGACGGCGTAGCAACGCTCGACAACGGAAAACCAGTTGGATAGCTTTCGTTTTTTGGCGGTTGGGATCGAGTGTCAGGGTATGGACGACGGGATCGACTACGGCCGCTACGAGGAGGGCCGGGACGTCAACTACTGGGAACTGGATCGAACCCTGCAGCGCGAACTCCGCCGAACGTACGCCGACGAGGCGTTCGAGTGGGCCGAGCCCCGCCTCGAGGCGTTCGGCGAGACCGTCGGCCACGTGATCGCCGACAACGCCGATTACATCGACGATCACGGGCCGGAACTCGAGCCCTACGACAAACACGGGGAGATCCAGAACCGGGTACGCTATCCCGCCGAACAGGTCGAGAACGAACGGTTGACCTACGAGGCCGGGATCGTCGCCGACGTCTTCGAGGCCCCGCCCGGACGCGAGGAGCCGATGCCGCTGTCGCACAACCTCGCGATGCAGTACCTGCTGTGTTACGCCGACCCCGGCTTCGACTGTCCGGTGGCGATGACCGCCGGCGCGGCGCTCGTCCTCGAGAAGTTCGGCGACGAATCCCTCGAGCCCTACCTCGAGGCGCTGACGAGCCGCGACTACGAGGAACTGATCGAGGGTGCGATGTTTCTCACCGAGAAACAGGGTGGGAGCGACGTCGGCGCCAACGAGACTCGAGCCGAGTACGACGCGACCGAGGAGTGCTGGCGCCTGTCCGGCGAGAAGTGGTTTTGCTCGAATATCGACGCCGAGGGGACGCTCGCGCTCGCCCGAACCGAGGACGCGCCCGAGGGGACGGCGGGGCTCTCGATGTTTCTCGTTCCCCACGCCGATCCCGACCGCTTCGACGGCCCGGTGACGAAGGGCGACCGGCTCGAGGACGGACCGCTCGCGCCCGACGAGGTCAACGATCAGCTCTATCGCCGCCTGAAGGACAAGCTGGGAACGATCTCGGTGCCGACGGGCGAAGTCGAGTTCACGGGTGCGACGTCGATCCTCGTCGGCGAGGAGAAAGAGGGGTTCCGGCAGATGGCCGAGATGCTCAACCTCGAGCGGCTGTCGAACGCCGCCGCGTCGTGCGGAATCGTGGGCCGGGTGCTCCTCGAGAGCAAGATCTACGCTGCGAACCGCGAGGCGTTCGGGAAGCCGATCGATCAGCATCCGCTGATGCGGGCGGACCTGGTCGACATGGCCGTGGATCACGAGGCCGCGACGACCTACGTCTTCGAGGCCGCGCGGCTGCTCTCGGAACGGGAGCGAGTGGAACGAGCCGGCGAGGACGCCAACGAAGCCGACGACGCCTACCGCCTGATGCGACTGCTGATCCCGATCGCGAAACTGCGCACCGCTCGGATGGCCGTCGACACCGCCTCCTACGGGATGGAGGTTCACGGCGGCAACGGCTACGTGAACGACTTCGTCACGAACCGCATGCTCCGGGACGCGCAGGTCCTGCCGATCTGGGAGGGCACCGAGAACGTCCTCTCGCTGGACGTGCTGCGGGCCCTCGAGCGCGAGGACGCTCACGAACCGCTGCGGGAGACGATCGAGGAACGACTCGAGGGGGCCGCTCATCCGGTGCTCGCCGACCCCGTCGAAACCGTCGAGAGCGAGTATCACGACCTGATGAGCGCACTGGCGACGCTCGCCGGCGAGGACGGCGAGTACGCCCAGCTGTCGGCCAAACGCCTCGCCCACTATGTCTTCGACGTCTTCACCGCGGCGTTGCTGCTCGAGCGGGCTCAGGAGGGGCTCGAGGAGGGGAACGGGCGGACGGCGCTCGTCGCGATTCGATTCGTCGCGAACGAACTCGAGCGCCCGGAGGCACGCGGGATCACGAACGGCGAGCGGTTCGCGCTCGAGGCGTTCGATCCGATCGTCCGGTACGCGCCGGTCGATCCCGAGCGACTCGTCGAGCGGTTCCCGATCGCGGACTGAACCGGAACCCGTTTCGAACGGGTCGGCGAACCCAACTCGAGCGCTAGAGGCGGACGAATCGAGGCGAGCGGACACGGATTCGTTACGGAGAGAGCTCGGATCTAATCTGTTCGCGTCCTATAATATACTATCGTACAATAAATTCATTGGTAGGTGAAATCAAAATAGAACGATGCGAGAGCGCCGTTCGAACGCCGTCGGCAAAGCGTGGAACGCGCCGACGGAAGGAGTGATGCGGGTCGCTCGGCAGGGAGGGACGTCGCCGTGCACGGAGTGACCGGTTCGAACGCCATCTGGATGAGCCACTTCGTCGCTGCGGGGCTGATGGTCGCGCTCGCGCTCTACGTCGGGCGCAACCACTCGGAGAAACAGCTCGGTCGGCTGTTCGTCTGCATGGTCGTCGCCGTCGCCGTCTGGGTCGTGGGATCGATGGCTCGGCTGTTCACGCTCGATCCGACGACGTACGTCGTACTCACCGCCGTGAAGTATCTCGGCGTCACGACGGCGCCGATCTGGTTCGTCCTGTTCGCGCTTCGGTACTCCGGACGGGACCGATGGGTGACCCGCCGGCTCGTGGCCCTCTTGCTCGTCGGGCCTGCGCTGACGGTGCTGGTCGTCCTCACGACCGAGAGTCACGGCCTGTTCTACGCCGAGTTCGCCGTCGCCACCGTCGGAGAGACGGCGGTCCTGACGCGGAGCCGAGGGCCGGGATTCTGGCTGTTCGCCGCGTTCGGGTGGGGACTGCTCGCGCTGGGAACGGGGCTGCTCGTACTGACGGCGATCGGACAGCCGGCGATCTACCAGAAACAGTCGTTCGTCATCGTCCTCGGCGTCGTCGTTCCCTGGATCGTCGGCATCGCGTACGTCTTTCGCGGCTGGCCCCACCCGACGGTCGATCCGACGCCGCTCGGGTTCGCGGTCACGGCCGTTCTCTTCGGCGTCGGGATCTTCACCACCCGCCTCATCGACGTCGTGCCGGTGGCCCGGTCGCGGCTGCTCGACGCGCTGGACGACGGCGTGATCGTCGTCGACGCCGACGACCGATTGCTGGACGCCAACGCCACCGCACGGCGATTGCTCGACGACGACACCGTCGGAACCGAGATCGCTGCGGCTCTCCCGAACGACCTCGACGGCGACGGCGGCGACCACGTCGTCGAAACGGAAACCGGCCGACGGGTGTTTCGGCCCCGAACGATCGAGCTGACCGACGATCTCGGACGAAACACCGGGCGAGTCATCTACCTGAACGACGTCACGGACCTCATCGAGCGCGAGCGACGCAGCGTGCTCCAGCGCGTGTTCCGTCACAACATCCGCAACGACCTGAACGTGACCGTCGGCTACCTCGATCTCCTCGAGGAACGGGTCCGGCCGGAGGACCGCGAGTACGTCGACCGGGCTCGGGAGAGCGCGACCCGCGTCGTCGAACTGAGCGAGAAGGCCCGCCAGTTCGAGCGCGCGATCGACTCCCGGGACGGACCGGCGACCGTCTCCGCGACGACGGTCGTCGAGAGGAGCGTCGAGGACGTACGGGAGGAGTTTCCCCGCGCGGAGTTCGACCTCGAGGTCGACGGCGGCGCCGCACCCGTGACCGTGGTCGACGAGGAGAGTTTTCGGGCCGCGATCGAGAACCTGCTCGAGAACGCGGTGATCCACAACGACGCCGATCGACCGTCGGTCACCGCTCGCGTCGTCGACGAGGGCGACACCGTTCGGATCGAGGTCGCCGACGACGGCCCCGGAATCCCGGACCGGGAGCTCACCCCGCTCGAGACGAACGCCGAAACCCCCCTCGAGCACGGCAGCGGCTTCGGGCTCTGGCTGGTGAAGTGGACGGTGTCGCTGTCGTCGGGCGAGCTCTCCTTCGCGGCGAACGAGCCCCGCGGCAGCGTCGTCACGGTTCGGCTCCCGGCCGCCGACGCCTCGAGCCGGTAGCTACTCGAGCAGCTCCGCGGCCTCCTCGACCTCCATCACGCCCTGCTTGACGGCGTTCAGCACGCGGACGACGTCCTCGTCGGGGCCGGCGTCGGGTTGGCCGACCTCCTCGAGGGTGACCTTCTCCGAGTCGCCGACGAACTCGGGGAAGTCGGTCCCGTCGGCGATCGCAGTTTCTTTCTTGACTCGGTAGTTCCCGCCGTCGGTGACGTGCAGGTCCGCGGGGTGGAAGAAGTACCAGTCCTCGCGGTCGAAGCGGACGCCGATGCGGGGTTTCGCACCGAAGTTCTGCGCGAAGTAGGTCAGGGCCTCGACCTCCTCGCCGGTGAGGTAGATCGGATCGCCCGAGCTCGATTTCGCCTCGATCGCGTAGAAGGTGTCGCCGTCGCCGGCGAGGACGTCGGGGAGTTCGCGGTCGGTCGCCGCACCGCTCGCGGGCGCGCGCATCACCGCGAACCCGGCCTCGTCGAGCGCGTTGACGAGCTCTCGTTCGCGGCGGTCGCCCTTCGCGTGGGACATACCGGTGAATCGCCGGCCGGGAGTAATAAACAGGGCGAAGCTCAGAGCGCGACTGCAAGCGCGTCGAGGCCGACGGCCATCGTCTGCTCGAGTTCCTCGGGCGCGTAGCGGAGCACGAGATAGAGGATCGCGAACTGGAAGGCGTTGAATGCGGCGTGGGCCGCGGTCGGGACGATGAGGTTGTCCGTTTTCGCGTAGAGGTAGCCGAAGATGATCGAGCCCATGAAGACGACGGTGAGCGAGACGCCGATCGCACCGAGGGGGGCGAGCCCGCCGTCGGCCGCCAGCGCGTAGGCCGGGATGTGGACCAGCGCGAAGATGACGCTCGTGGCGATGACGGCACCCATCCGCGAGAAGGCGGCGTACAGGCGCTTTTGAATCACGTTCCGGAAGAGGAACTCCTCCGCTGGCGCGTTAAAGAGGAAGACGACGACGATCATGAGCAACACCATGTTCGGATCGTCGCCGATCAGTTCGACGACCTGGTTTTCCGAGGAGGGAAGCTGAAACACCGTCGCAACGATGTTGACGAGCATCACGAACGCGATGCTGCCGACGACGCCGGCCAGCACGTAGAGCCAGCCGCGCCGAGTCGGCATCCGAAGGTCGAGCCACTCCCAACTTCGTTCGGTCCACCAGAGGTAGAACCCGCCGACGAGGAAGAATCCGAGGAAGTTCAGCGTCAGCAGGACGAACGTCGCCGTGTTCGAGGCGTCGGCCGGCGACTCGAGCAGCGCCGGATCGAGAAGGAACGCCGGCAGCGTCGTAAACTGTGACGCGACGATCGCGGCGACCGAGAGGAAGACGGCGACGAGTAACGATCTGATCTGGCCGTCCGCCCGGTCTACAGTTGCCATGTGCCGGCCTAGGGGAAGGCCACTCTTGGGCGTTCCTCTTTCAGCTGAAACCAATATGAAAAGAGCGGGGCCGAGAGCCGGTCATCGATCAGCCGAGGAGGTACCGGAGTTTCGGGTACCGCTCGACGATCGGGTGGCTCTCGAGGTAGCGGTCGACGCCCAGGATCCGTCCCGCGGCGAGGGCCCCCAGCGCGAGGAACACCGCGGCGTAGACGAGCTGGTCGTTGACCAGTCCGCCGGCGACGTCCCAGCTGCCGAAGTAGAACATCACCATCTGGATCGAGGCGCCCAGCGCGGCCAGGCGGACGAACGCGCCGGCGAGCAGCGCGACGCCGATCAGCACCTGGGTGACCGGGACGATCACGTCGACGGCGGCCATCAGCGTGCCGTTGGCGGCCATCGCACCGAAGATCGCGCTAGCCGGGCTCGCCGGATCGACGTTCGCCAGGTAGCCGTAGGCGCTGAAGTCGCCGACGAGCTTGCCCCAGCCGGCCGACAGCATGACCCAGCCCATGATCAGGCGGAGTCCGAAGATCGCCCAGACGCTCAGCTGGTGGGGTCGTCCTTCTAACGTTACACCTCCGAGGCGGCTCTCGAGTCGGTTGATAGTTGCAGTAGTCATGATCGTTCTCCTCTTACAGCTATACGTAGGACGGACAACCACCTATATACTGCAGCTGGTTCCCACTGGAAGGGAAACTAACTACAACTGTTAGAGGGTTTTCTTCGATAGGACTCGAGAATCACGGACAGAGAGGGCGCTACTGGAGTGGAGGAGAAACTTATGTCCCGTGGTCCCAGCTATCCATGTACTCGCGCTGGGTGTCGGTCAGCGCGTCGAACTCGACGCCCTCGGCCTCGAGTTTGATCTCGGCGATCTCCCGGTCGAGGTCGTCGGGGACGTCGTGGACGCCGGCGTCGTAGGCGTCGCTGTTCTCGAGCATCTCCCGGACACAGACCGCCTGGATACCGAAGCTCTGGTCCATCACTTCGACGGGGTGGCCAAGCGAGATCGGCGCGGCGAGGTTGACCAGGCGGCCCTCGGCGACGACGTTGAGTCGGCGGCCGTCGTCCATCTCGTAGGCCTCGACGCCGTCTCGAGCCTCGTACCGATCCACGGCGAGGTCGTCGAGCGCCTCGAGGTCGATCTCGATGTCGAAGTGGCCCGCGTTGGCCAGCAGGACGCCGTCCTGCATCTTCTCGAAGTGCTCCTCGACGATGACGTCCCGATTGCCGGTCGTCGTCAGAAAGACGTCGCCAACCTCGGCGGCGTCGGCCATCGGCATCACGTCGTAGCCCTCCATGTGGGCCTCGAGCGCCCGACGGGGCTCGACCTCGGTGACGATGACGTTCGCGTTCTGGCCCGACGCCTTCCGGGCGACGCCCTTCCCGCAGTAGCCGAAGCCGGCGACGACGACGTTCTTGCCGGCCCACGAGAGGTTCGTAGTCATCGCGATCGAGGCCAGCGAGGACTCGCCGGTGCCGTGGACGTTGTCGAACAGCCGTTTCATCGGCGTGTCGTTGACGGCGAAGACGGGGTAGTCGAGCGCCCCGTCCTCGTCCATCGCGCGCAGGCGGTGAACGCCCGTGGTCGTCTCCTCGGCGCCGCCGACGATGCCGTCGATCAGTTCGGGGTAGTCCTCGTGGATCGCGGCCACGAGGTCCATCCCGTCGTCCACGGTGACGGTGGGTTCGTGCGCGATGACGGCCTCGATGGCGGCGTAGTACTCCTCGTCGTCGACGCCGCGTTTCGCGTAGCTCGTGATCGACTCGTGGGCGTCCAGCGCCGCGGAAACGTCATCGTGAGTCGAGAGGGGGTTACAGCCCGTCACCGCGACGTCGGCGCCGCCCTCGGCGAGCGTCTCGACGAGCATCGCGGTCTTTGCCTCGACGTGCATCGCCATCGCGATGCGCTCGCCCTCGAAGGGCTGGTCGGCGACGAACTCCTCGCGGACGTGCTCGAGGATGGGCATGTGCTGGGCGGCCCAGTCCATCTTGCGACGACCCTCCTCCCGTGCGGACTCGAGGTCGTCCAGCTGATCGCTGATCGGCGGATACTCGCTCATGTGTCGGTGGAGGGCCAGGGCGGGGAAAACGCTACCGAAGTGCCGAAGCGAGGATCACTCCTCGACGCGGGCCGCGAGCGCGTCGGCCGCCTCACCGGCTCGCTCGAGCACCGCGTCCTCGTCGAGGGTCAGGACCTCCCGATCCCGCATGAGCACCTGCCCGTCACAGATCGTGTGGCGGACGTCGGAGGCGGCCGCGGCGTAGGCGAGGTGGCTCGCGAGGTCGTGGGCCGGCGTCAGGTGGGGCTCCTCGAGGTCGATCACCGCCAGGTCGGCGGGCGCGCCTTCCTCGAGGCGACCCGACTCGAGCCCGATCGCGTCCGCGGTGTCGTGCGTGAGCAACTCGACGACCCGCTCGGCGGGCACCGCGCTGGCGTCCTCGGCGGCGAGCTTGCCGATCATCGCGGCGTCGCGGGCCTCGTCGAGCATCGAGAGGTCGTTGTTCGAGGCCGCGCCGTCGGTGCCCAGCCCGACCGTGACGCCTTCCTCGAGCATGCGCTGGACCGGCGCCATCCCGCTGGCGAGTTTCATGTTCGAGGCCGGACAGTGGATCACGCCGGTTCCCGCCTCCGCGAGCAGGCCGATCTCGCTCTCGTCGACGTGGACGCCGTGGGCGACGAAGTCCTCGGGCTCGAGCATTCCCAGCTCGGCGGCGTACGCGAGGGGGCGAACGCCCTCGGACTCGACGATCGGCGTCACTTCATCTGCCGTCTCGTTTGCGTGGTAGTGGACCGGAACGCCGGCATCGCGGGCTTTCGGGACGAACTCCTCGAGGTACTCCCGGCCGACGGTCGTCAGCGAGTGGGGCATGAAGGCCGTCGAGATCCGGCCGTCCGCGGCGCCGTCGTACTCGCGGGCGAACGCGAGGCTCGTCTCTAAGTCCTCGCGGGCCCCCGCGTCGTCCTTGACGACGGTGACGACGCCGTGGCCGAGTCGCGCGCGAAGCCCCGCCCGATCGACGGCATCGACGACTTCGGGCATCTCGAAGTACATGTCCGTGAAGGCGGTCGTTCCGCCCTTGATCATCTCGAGCAGGCCCAGCTCCGCGCCGATCCGAACGTCCTCGCCGGTGAGTTCGCCCTCGGCCGGCCAGATATCCTCCTGCAGCCAGGCGTCGAGCGGTTTGTCGTCGGCGTACCCGCGCAACAGCGTCATCGCGACGTGACTGTGACCGTTGACGAATCCCGGAGTCACGAGCGAGTCCGACGCGTCGAGCGTCTCGTCGGCGCCGGCGATGTCGGTTCCGACCTCGAGGATCTCGCCGCCGTCCGGGTCGATCAGCACGTCCGCGCGCGTCACCGTCCCGTCGGGCAACAGTACCTGTCCGCCGGTGATCGAAAGCGTCGCCATCGATCGGAGTTTCTCGTCGGCCCGCCTTAGCGTGTCGATTCGGGAATCGGGCTCGAGGGACCCAAACCTTGGCCCGCCAACCGTTTCGCAGCGACAACGCTGCTCGCCACCGCTTATCACGGTGGTAGCGAACGCTCCCGGTACGACCGAACGAGCGACGATCGCCCCGGAAATCGCATCCTGGAGCGACCTCGGATCGTTCGCGGAGCGAAATCGAGCGCCTCCGCGAGGCGGATCGATCGAGCGCCCGGCAGCTGCCGGCCCCGATTCGGGGCCGAGATGCTGTAACTCGAGCGAACTCTTTACTCGGCTTTCGGCCACTACAGCGGGGTTCGAACGGAGAGAAACCGTAGTAATATTCGGACGATTCCTTATGAGATCAAACACTATACCCGGTAAAACCCACGCTCCGACAGAGATGAATCGTCAACAGTACGCGGCGAAGGGACTGCAGGTCGGCCGTTTCTCTCCGCAACGCCGGGCGACCGGGGTTCGCTCGCCAGTAACCGCACTCGCTACCACGGTCGGGTGACACGATGGGGAAAGTAGTCATCTCTCTCGACGCGGAACTCGGCTGGGGGTTTCACGACCGGGAGGTTCCGGAGTCCCTGCTCCGGAACACCCGCGAGAACTGGCTCCACCTCCGGGACCTGTTCGACGCCTACGAGGTTCCGGCGACCTGGGCGGTCACCGGGCACCTGTTTCTGGACTCCTGTCCGCGCTGTCACCGAAACCACCCCGCCGGCGAACGCTGCTGTCAGGAAGGGGTCGGCGACCTCGAGGCCAACGACGTCTGGTGTGCGAGCGACCTCGTCGAGGAGATCGCGGGCGCCGCCGTCGACCACGAGATCGGCGGCCACGGCTTCACCCACGTTCACCTCGAGCACGAGCGGATGACCGAGGCGTTCGCGACCCGCGAGATCGAAAACTGCGCCCGGGCCGCAGCTCGACAGGGCCACGACCTCTCGTCGTTCGTCTTCCCGGTCAACAGGGTTCGGAACCGGGAGCTGCTCGCCGAACACGGCTTCGAGTGTTACCGCGGCGTGAACCCGCTGCTCGAGAACCGCGGGGCGGTTGGCCGACAGCTCGCGAAGGTCTCGAGCGCGGTCGTCGGGAAGCCGACGCCGCCGATCGTCGATCCCCACGTCGACGAGTACGGGCTCGTCAACGTCCCGGCGTCGGTCTACCTGTTCAATTTCGGGCAGGAGTACGAGAAGCCGTTCTCCGCGTTCGGGGAGGATCCGGTCGTCAGGCAGGTCAAAGCCGGCATCGACGAGGTTGCGGACACCGACGGCGTGTTACACCTCTGGTTGCATCCCCACAACCTCCGAACCGCGGCTCACCACCGGCGGCTCCGGTCGATCGTCCGGCACATCGACCGCCGACGCGAGTCCGGCGACCTCCGCGTCGACACGATGGGCGGCGTGGCCGACGACGTGCGCCGGTCGAAACGCTCTCGAGCCGCGCGTCCGAAATCGGCGTAAGTTCAGCCGATGTCCGACCCGTACGACGTTCGACGGTACGAGCCGAGCGACAGGGACGCGTTCCTCGAGCTGTTCGAGGAGGTACTGGGCGGACGGATGGGGACGGACTGGTTCGCCTGGAAGTACGAGGCGAACCCGTACGTCGACCACGTTCCGATCGTCGTCGCCGAGCGTGACGGCGAACTCGTCGGCGCGCGGTCGTTCTTCCCGCTCCGGGTCGGTGCGGGGGACGACCGGTACGACGCCTTCCAGCCCTGCGACTCGATGGTCCACCCCGACCACCAGCGACGCGGGCTCTTCACCCGGATGACCGAACGGGCGATCGAGCGCTACGAGGACGACGTCGACCTCTTCTTTAACTTCCCGAACCACCGCTCGCTGCCGGGCAACCTCAAGCTCGGCTGGCGGGTCGTCGGCGAGCAGGAGCGCTACTACCGGATCCAGAACCCGACCGCCTGGCTCCCGGCCCTCGAGCCGGTCGAGTCGCTCGCCCGAACCGTCGCGAGCGGTTACGGCTCGTTCAGGGATCGTCTCGCCGGCTCGAGGGATGCAGTCGAACGGGTGCGCTACGACGGCGTGCCGACCGCGACGCTGGCGGCACTGGCCGGCGCGGAGACGGTGCCGGCGTTTCACGTCGTCCGCGACGAGGCGTTCTACGAGTGGCGATTCGAGAACCCGCTGTGGCGCTACCGGACCGTCCTGGCGACCCGCGGCGAAACGGTCGTCGCGGCGCTGGTCTACGGCCGACGGGAGCGAGCCGACGGCCCCACGACCGTCCGGCTCGTTGACGTGCTCCCGCTGGCGGCGGGGACCGAGGCGTACCGAACGGCGATCCTATCGGGGCTGCTCGAGGACGTCGTCCGGGCGAACCGAGACGCGGACGTCCTCGTCGCACCCGGGTCGGTGATTCCCGGCGGCACGCTTCGGTCCCGCGGGTTCCACAGCGATCAGCGGCCACCGCTGACGTGGACGACGTCGGCGTCAACCCACGTCGTCAGGCCGTCGGGAACGGAGCCGACGGACTGGACCCTCTCGGGTCGTCGGCTCACGGACGCGTCGAACTGGCGGCTCGCGCTCTGCGAGGTCGACAGCGGCTAACGATCCGTCGGCTCCTGTTACCGGAGACTCGAGCCGAACTGGCCGATCGGATCGGGCGCCGACTCGAGGAAGTCGATGATCTCGTCGACGTCGACCGCGCCGAAGAGGAGCGAGAGTCCGAAGAAGACGATCGCGCCGACCGGCGGGACGACGATCAACGAGACGGGGAGGTCGAAGACGACCAGCGGGATGGCCGAGCCGCCGAGGAACTCCGTCAGGAGGAAGATCGGAACCGCCGCGGAGACGCCCACGAGTATCGCCCGCGGGATTCGGGCGTCCGCGGCCGGATAGAACCCGATCGCCCTGGCGCTCCAGAGGTGGAACACGAACATGAGCCCGTAACTGATACTGGTCGCGGCGGCGGCGCCGTACATCCCGTACTGGGGAATCAGCAGTCCGTTGAGCGTGATGTTGAGTGCCGCCGCCGCGCCGGTCGCGACGATCAGCTTCCGGAGGTCGCCTTTCCCCTGACCGATCGCGAGGACCGGTCGCGCCAGGGCGAACCCGACGCAGCCGGGGAGCAACAGGAGGATCGGCACGTAGCTGGCGATGTAGTCGTCGGGGTAGATGATCGGCAGAGCCACCGGCGCGAGCGCCGCGAGCCCGACCGCGAGCAGCAGGGTGAACAACAGCGTGTACCGCGTGATCCGGGCGGCCAGCGAGTTGATCCGCTCGCGGTCGTTGTTCGCCCAGATGTTCGACGTCGAGTGCAGAAGGACGTTCTGGAGCGCCAGCGGCACGATCCAGAGGAACTCCGCGAGGGTGAGCGCGATCCGGTAGTAGGCGGTTTCCTGGGCCGTGGTGAAGAAGCCGAGCATCACGACGTCGACCTCGTACAGCGACGTCAAAAAG
Source organism: Natronococcus sp. (assembly GCF_047921035.1). NCBI lineage: Archaea > Methanobacteriati > Methanobacteriota > Halobacteria > Halobacteriales > Natrialbaceae > Natronococcus > Natronococcus sp. The sequence continues at coordinate 1,316 of NZ_JBLRWX010000008.1, read as the reverse complement.
AGGATCAGTACGATGCTGAGCCCGTTGTACGCGAAGAGTTCGCGGCGCGGAAACTCCCGCGAGGGGATCTTGAACAGCGCCGTCGTCAGCGACACCTGTCGGTGGATCGCCGCCAGCCCAATCAGCGACGTCACCACCGCACCGGTCATGTGCCCGATCAGCACGCCGGGGACGCCGTAGCCGAGGTACGCGAGCCCGACGCCGACGGTGATAAAGAGGATCTTGTCGAGAAAGAGCAGCGGTTCGGAGTAGCGCTCGAGGCCGAACCCCATGAGCGTCCGGCGGGTGTACTCGCGGAACTGGGAGGTGAAGACGAGCAGGGAGAGGAGATAGAAGTACGTCTGGTAGGAGGCGCCGAGGTGGTTCTGGATGAAACCGGACCGGGCCGCAAGCGCGAGGAAGAAACAGCCGACGGCGGCGAGCAGCAGCGCCAGGCGGAGATAGAATCCGACCACGTGTACGTCCCAGTGGGGAGTGTCGCGCTGCTCCGCGACGTACTTTCTGACGCCGTCGCCGACGCCCGTGCTGACGAAGATCATGTAGATCGCGAAGATGGACATCAAGACCGCGTAGTCACCGTACCCTTCCCCGAGGAACCGGGTCAACAGCGGCGAGGAGAGAAAGTCGAGGCTGATGAGGAGGAACTTCACGCCGAGAATCGAGAGAAAGCCGCTGGTGATGCTCCGCTTCATTCGTTGGGGGGTGTTTCGAACGCTGCCCGAAGAGTGCATCGTGTTCCGATCCCGATCGAGTTCGGTCCGTTTCGCCCGGCGGAAGCGACCCTCGGGGGCGCGGCGGTCGAATCGCCGCCGAGGGCGACGGCGAAGTCGTGGTTCCGGTCTCGTATCGACGAGCGCTGTCGTGCGCGCGGCCGACGGAACGGGGAGAACGACGATCGACGGAGCAGACCCATCGCTCGGTCGTACCGACGCGCGGGGGATTATTATACGGTAAATAAGCGACGCGATCGCCGGAGAGCCCGGCACGAGCGGCCCGTAAACTCCGTTTCCGTGCCTATCGATACCGCGTGGTCAACCCCCGCGGCGGTCACAGCGCCAGTACCCCTCTCGGTCCCGAATCCGGTAGCCGGCGGCCTCGAGGACCGCCCTCGTCTCGGCCGGGACGTCGTCGTCGTCGAGACCGTCCTCGTGAATCTCGACGAACACCGTCGGACCGTGTCGCTCGAGGACCGCTCGAGCGCCGCGAACGACCGCGGGGGCAGCTCCCTCGACGTCGATCTTGATCGCGTCGGGCGCCGGCAGCTCGGATTCGAGATCGTCCAGCCGTCGGACCGGGACCGACCGAACGTCGGCGAC
>NZ_JBLRWX010000007.1:47689-64524 GCF_047921035.1 Natronococcus sp. | reverse complement strand
CGTCCATCGTCCCGAAGCGGGCGACTGCAGCGTCGAGGTCGATTCCGACGCTGACGTCGACGTTCAGATGGCGCTCCTCGAGTCCGAGGGGATCCCCGACCCCAGAGAGACCCTGGGGTACGAACAGACCGAGTACGAGGTCAACCCGATGCAGTTCTTCGACGACCTGGAACCGTTCGTTGAGGACGGCGACGTAGACGCGATCAGCGTCCACCACGTCCGGGTTGGGCGACTGCTCCGTGGCCAGTCCGGCAGACGGCACTACGACAAACTGGTCGTCTCCCATGACGACGGGATCGACGATCCCCAGTACATTTCGGCCATCGAGGAGTTCGTTGAGGCCGGGGGCGACCTCGTTCTGACCGACGGCGGTGTCAACCTGCTCGGGGCCCTCGACGTCGGTGATGCCGCCGACGTCGACGCCGACGACGTCCACAACATCGAGGTTCAGTTCGCCAACCTCGAGGATCGCGACTTCGACCACGACCTCCTCGCGGGGATCCGTCCCCGGCAACAGGAGATGTGGAAGGGATCGCAGCTCGGCTACACGACGGGCGTCGACCAGCCCGCGACCGTCGTCGACGAGGACGCCTTCCGAGAGGCAAGCGGCGAGGTCGCCGGAACGATCGGCGGGGAGGGCGTCGGCGCCGGCCGGCTCGTCGCCGACGACGCCGAGATCACTGTCCTCGGAAGCGTGCTCCCGCCGGCCCAGCAGACCGAGCTCCACCCCTTCGGCATGGCCGACTACGCCGTCTCGTTCATGGGTCACACGCTGCTCTGTAACGCCCTCGGGTTCCAACAGCGCCGGTACGTCGATGGGGAACTGGTCGGGACGTACGGGGAGGTTCGGTAGGGCTCCGGTTTCGGGGACCTGTCAATCGGTTTTTCGACTGACATCCGCAGGCAGCTACTGATCCCGGACGTGTCGAGTTCGCAGTGCCGAATACGTCGGTCGTACCAGCGTGCAATTCGGGGATGACCGAATCGACGTCGGACAGTAACCGTTGCGACGCTGTAGGAGTTTTCCCGAACCAGGTGTCCTTAGCTCAGTCTGGTAAGAGCGCTCGGCTCATATCGAACGTGGGTACCGCGACGGCTTCGCTCGACGTGATCCCGAACTCGGCGGCGATCGCGGCGGCGAGTTCCCAGGCGATCCGGCTCACCTCCGGGTCGATCTCCTCGAATCGGTAGCTCCGGTTGCCGAGTGCCACTACGATCACAGAGCCCTCGAACCGAGTCGTGTGGCATCGGCCGATCGTGGCCGCGGCTTCGGATCTAACCTACGAGTCGCTGTCGTCGCTGCTCTCCTCGTCGCGATTGCGTCGCGCTTGCGGACTTGCCTCGGTGTCGAGCCAGCCGTCGCGCCGGTACTCGGCGTGATGCCCGGTGTTGATTTGCTCGGTGAACTCCTCTCGAGCACCGAAGGTCCTCGAGCACGTTGTGAGACGGACAGTCGTACGTCTCGAGGTGGTCGTTCATGGTCGGATTGTTTTCCTCGAGCAGTTCGTCACCGATTGGACATTAGTATGTAACAGAAATCATAATAGATATTTCTGAGAAACCCCGTAAACTATTTGATACTGATTGATGATTTATTGAGTGTATCATGAAGCGACGGCATGTACTCAGGACCGCTAGTGGAATCGCTGCGGCAGGCGTCCTCGGCACGACTATCACCGGAACGGCGGCGGCAGACTGTGACGTGGTCACGCCGAACGGTCCCTTCCCTCCAGAGACCGCCGAGGAGAACTACGAGGCGTTCACCTCGAACGAGACGCTCTACGACCGGCTCCACCACCTCGAGAACCGGACGAACGTCGAGTACGAGGAACTCGGCGAGACCTGGCAGGGTCGACCGATCCCGTACGCGAAGGTGGGAAGTGGCGACTTCCACATCTTCCACACCAACCAGCAGCACGGCGACGAGCAGCCGGCCACTGAGGCCGCGCTCCGAGTGCTGCGAGATCTCGGGAACGGCCAGGGTCGCTCCGACATTCTGGACGAACTGACGATCCACTTCCTCGTTCGACACAACCCGGACGGCTGGGCGCCCGCCGACGACAACGAGACCCCCACGCGAAGCAATGGCCGACCGGACGACATCTGTCACGACGGCCCCTACTTCGGACGGAACCAGTGTGGCCCGGTCGACCCGAACCGTCAACACTACTTCCAGTTCGACGCGGAGACTCTCGCCGAAGTCGACCCGGACGCCTTCGACCCCGAGATCGGCATCCCGGACGAGAACCCTTCGCCGGAGACCCAGGCAATGATCGACAAGGTCGAGGAGGTCGACGCTGACCTCATCGTCGACTGGCATACGCAGTTCACCTACCACGACCAGAACTGCGACATGGTCAACGTGTCGCTGGCTTGGCCATTCAACTCGCACGCGCCCGACGAGGCAGTCGACCTCTCGAAGCAGGTCGCCGGCGCGTTTTGGGACGGCGTCCAGGGCCGCGCGAACGGCAACGCCTCCATCTTCCCCGGCGGCACGTCGGCGAACATCTGCCGCAACGCATACGGAGTGGCCGGCCGCGGCAGCGTCCTGGTCGAACAGCGCGGCCAGGCACCCCAGCTGAACAACGCCTCCAACGGTCGCATCATCCGCCACTCGCTGAACATGTACGAGCGGCTTCACGAGGAGGCCGCCAGCGGGGACCTAACCGATCGAGATCCGGACTACGCCGACGGGCTCTGGGATGTCGGTCGGAACTGGTTCTGGCGAGACCTCCCCTCGGCGGACCTGGACGAAGAGGTCGAAGAGTACTGGGAAGAACATCTGAATTCGCACTAGCCCTGCCGCAGAGAGAGAACGGTTTGGACTTTTTCCAGTGACAGTCGCCAAGTAATACTGTGCCTAATTGTCCAGAATTTCAACGAGGATAAGTTCTGTTCCATAGCGAACAATATCTGATCGTACTTCGATGTCTTCACTGATGAAGAGGAATATAAATAAAAATGAACCACATCGATGTTTATGGCTATTCTCGAGTACGAAAATGTCAAGCTTAGAGATTTCCACAGCGAATCTCGAAGGGATTTCTGTAGAAAAATTTCTGTATCGGCTGACCGTTGCACCAGCGTTATGTTGCTGCGCCAAGTGGTTTGCTCCAGCGAATCCCATGACGGAGGCGACCCCCATCACGCGACGTGATGAACTCTCGTGTGCAGCGTGCGGCTTCTTTATAAGGAAGTCGACGCTGTCGTGTAACTCCTAGGCGTCACGGAGAAGGATGGGCGCTGCAGGATTTGAACCCGCGACAGCTTGGTCCGAAGCCAAGTACTCTGTCCAGACTGAGCTAAGCGCCCTCACCTCTTGGTTTCCGTCGGCTCCGTATAAGTCACTCGATTTCACCCAACCTCGAGACGGGCCGCCACACCCGGGGTCGTTCTCACTGCGTGGCAATCGCCTCGAGCCCTCTTTACGTCCCGAGACCAAACCCCACGTATGACGGTACGCGAGCGGTCCGAATCCAGTGCCGACGAGGAATCGTCCGAGGGCCGTCCCCTCGAGCTGTGCGGCGACGACGAGGCGGACGTCTGGATGGCGGTCCCGCTCGGCACCGACGAGAGCGAGCGGGCCGGAGCCTGGCTCTCGGTCGCCGACGCCGACCTCTGTGATCTCGAGGAGTGGCGGTGAACCGCCTCGGGGTCAAGCCCCGAGGCTTCCCGTGGTTTAGTCGAACACTCCCGTCCGACCATCGGCCTGATAGCCTCGAACGGTCGGGTGGGTCACGGTCGGGGCGTCCACAGCCCCCGATGCCTGCCGTCGCACCTTCCGAACAACGGGAAGGCTGTTGAGAGCAGGCACATTCCAATCGAGTTTCTTGATGCCTTTCACGGCGATATTGACGCTTGCACCACGGTCACTGTGGTCTTGATGCCCACAGTCCCGACACTTGAACCGCTTCTTGTTGCGATTCGCACGCTCCGTATGCCCGCACATCGGACACCGCTGACTCGTGTACTCGGGGTTAATCCACGCGGTCGGTATACCCTCGAACGACGCCTTGTACGACGTATAGTACTGGAGGGAACGAAACGGGAGGTGGTGCAAGCGTCGGTTCATCCGCGTGCCGTAGTCGATACTGTCGCGCATCTCGTTGAGGTCTTCAAAGACGATGCACGGCTTCTCGAACTGACGGCTCCACTCCACGATGTGCCGAGACACTTTGTGGAGTCTGTCGCGGACAAACCGTTCCTCACGTCCTTCGAGTGTGTCGTGGATGCTGTCCTTTCCCGCGTTCTGTACGCGCTTTCGCATCGTGAGGTAGCGGTGGCGCTCGAACTTGATTTCGGGAAAGTCGATAACCAACGAGTCCTCAACCCCGTCATCGGAGAGTGCGGTGAGGGCCACGTTATCCTCGTTCACGTCCATGCCGACGACCGTCTGAGAGTCCTGCTTATCTCGAACAGTCTGTTCAGTATTGGTAACGTTGACGTGCAACTCGGGGGTGTCGTTGTGGAATAGGGCTTCTGCCGTCCCAATCTTCCACTCGTCGCTCGTAAGCGCGGTCTTGAGAACGTCGAGGTGGGCGTCGTCTCCTTCGAGAACACCCTTGACGTATTTGTACGGTTTCGCGCTGATGCGGAACGCCACGTCGCCGTCGTCGGTGAGCGACAGGTTGTAGCCCTCCTCGTAGTTTGCCCGAAGCGGGTACGCGCCGTCCTTGGTGTGACTCGGCTGGCCGAAGTCGTCGTACTCGTAGTAGTTCTCCATCGCGCCGAGAGCCTTGGCGACGACGCGCTGGGTCGTGTTCTTCACGAGGTCGGCGTCGTCCGCCACACGGTTGGGAATGGTGTCCCAGTCCACGCCTTGCTTGGCGAAGCGGATGGTTTCGTTGTACACCGAGCGGGCTTCGAGTATGGCGTCGTACAGCAGGCTCTCGTTGTCACTCTGGATGTTGAGTTGAAAGTCCAACGTCTTGACGAGAGCCTGTGTGTCAGTCATTCGTGATTGTTGGGTTGGACGTGACGGTAGTGGAGGAGAAGCGTACGGAGTACGCTGTCGAAACTCGTGTGCCCCTCCTCGTCCTTGAGTTCGTCAAGGTCGTCGTACACGGCGTCGGATACTTTGAGTTGCTTCGTCACAACTACCCCTTGTTCCCCCACACTTAAAAGTTTACTAGTAGTTATCTGTGGGTCGACCAAAAGAACACTTTTGATTAGTAGTTGTGTTGGTAGGTATGGGTGAGAAGCGGTCGAACCACACGGTGTACAACGTCAACTACCACTTCGTGTGGTGTCCGAAGTCCCGCCACGCGATTCTCGGACCAATCGAAGACTCGCTGGAATCGAGTTTCCGCGACGTGTGTAACGAGTACGGCTACGAGATACTGTCGTTGCATATCTCACCGGCCACGTACACCTGTTCCTCTCTGCCCATCCGAAGCACGCACCGAGCGAGATTGTGCAGACGGTCAAGAGTATTACGGCGCGGGAGATGTGGGAACAGCACCGGCCGTTTTTAGAGGAGTACCGGGGGGTGGCGGATTTTGGAAGGAATCGTACTACGTGGGAACGGCAGACGACGTTTCAACCGACACGATTGAACAGTATATTGAACGCACGGAACACGTTTAGCGGAGCGTACGGCCTTCATCCTCGGGGTCAAGTGGTTCGAGACACCGAAGGAGTCTCGTCATCACGAGAGAGTGAAGCTCTCTCGAACGACCCCAAGGCACTCGGCCTGCTCCGCATGTAGAGATCGGACCGTTTAACCCCGCCGCCTGAGCAGATGCGGGCATGACTGCGGGGGAGACGGTTCGTGGGTTGCTCGAGCTGACGCGGCCGGTGAACGTGATCGCCGCCAGCGTGCTGACGTTCATCGGCGCGTTCGTCGCCGGCGGAGTGACGACTCACCCGCTCGAGGTGGGGGCCGCCGTTGCAGCGACGGGACTCGCGGTCGGTGCGGGAAACGCGATCAACGACTACTTCGATCGGGAGATCGACCGGATCAACCAGCCCGAGCGGGCGATCCCGCGGGGTGCGGTTAGTCCTCGTGGAGCGCTCGCGTTCAGCGTCGTGCTGTTTGCCGGCGCGATCGGGCTGGCGCTGGTACTGCCGTGGCTGGCGATCGCCATCGCCGCGATCAACCTCCTCGCGCTGGTCGCGTACACGGAGCTGTTCAAGGGGCTTCCGGGGCTGGGAAACGCCCTGGTCGCCTACCTCGTCGGGAGCACGTTCCTGTTCGGCGCCGCGGCCGTCGGCGAAGTCGGTCCGGCGGCTGTGCTGTTCGTTCTCGCGGGTGTGGCCACGCTGACCCGCGAGATCATCAAGGACGTCGAGGACCTCGAGGGCGACCGCGAGGAGGGGCTGAACACGCTGCCGATCGCGATCGGCGAGCGACCCGCGCTGGCGGTCGCGACGGCGCTGCTGGTCGTAGCCGTGCTCGCGAGCCCGCTGCCGTACGTCCTCGGCGAGTTCGGGGTCGCCTACCTGGCGGTCGTGCTGCCGGCGAACGCGATCATGCTGTACGCGGCCTACGAGAGCTTCGACGATCCGACGGCCGGCCAGTCGGATCTCAAGTACGGGATGTTCCTCGCGGCCGTCGCCTTCATCGTCGGTCGGGCGCTCGAGGGCGGTGTCGTCGTCTGACACGGTTTACTGTAAGTCATTACCGGCGCAACCGCGACCCGTGCGGCGGTTGCGCCGGTAAATCGTTACAGCAATCCGTATGAGTCGGTCGAACCGAACACATCAATCAAAAGACCTATGCGCGCGTTGGTACACCGTCTTAGCAGATGCTTCGATCCCGGAGTGTCGTCGGGACGTAGCGCTTCGATGGGGAATGCCAGGTATGTACGATCTCGCTGCCGTCGGTCCGGACGTCGAAGTCGGCCCCGGAACGAACGTGCTCGTGTCGGGGCCGCCGCTGACCGGAAAGCGCGGGCTCGCGCTCGGACTGCTCGAGAACGGCGCGGCCCGCGGCGAGGGGTCGATCGCGGTGACCACGAAGGACAGCGCCGAGGCGATCCTCCCGAACTTTCCCGACGGGGCCGACGTCGGGGTCGTCGACTGCGTGACCGAACAGCGCGGCGTCGGGGCCGTCGAGGACGACCCTCGCATCAAGTACGCCTCCTCGCCGGTAGATATGACCGGGATCGGGATTGCACTCTCCGAGTTCCTCCAAGAGTTCTACGACGAGCGCGGGCTCGAGCGAAATCGCGTGCTCATCTCCTCGATCTCGACGCTGCTGATGTACGCGGATCTCCAGACCGTGTTCCGGTTCCTCCACGTCTTCACCGGTCGCATTCAGAGCGCGAACGCGCTGGGGATCTCCGTTATCGATTCGACCGCCCACGACGAGCAGACGATGAACACGCTCAAACAGCTGTTCGACGGCCTCGTCAGGGTCCGGGAGGGAGACGACGGCGAGCCGGAAATACGGACGACCGGACTCGGAACCTGACCGCGCCACACGACGTTTAGGGCTGGCGACGCTAGGTCGGGTATGCCAGTATCCGAATCCGACCGGATCCGCGAGGCCCTCGAGAGCGAGACGATCGCCGTCGTCGGCTGCTCGAGCACGCCCGGCAAGGCCGCCCACGACGTTCCCGGATACCTTCTCGAGCAGGGGTACGACGTGCTCCCGGTCAACCCGAACGCCGAGGAAATCTTCGATCGGCCGGCGGCCAACGCGCTGTCGGACGTCGACCGGGAGATCGACGTCGTCTGCGTCTTCCGGCCCAGCGAGGAGGTCGCCGGCATCGTCGACGAGGTCCTCGAGCGCGAGGACGTCGAGACGGTCTGGACGCAGCTGGGGATCCGCGACGACGAGGCGGCCGACCGCCTCGAGGAGAGCGGCCGAGCCGTGGTCCAGGATCGGTGTATGAAGGTACAGCACCGGCGGCTTCTCGCCTGATCGTGCCGGATTTCGTCGGCTCGCTGACGACGGTATCGCGGCCCGCAGAAACCCCAATCACCGACAAAGACTTACCGACCAGAGGAATACGGGAACACAATGTGTGACCGGTCAGGGGACTGTTCGAACGAGGGGACCTGCCAGCTCGTGCTCAGAAACGAGCGGACGGGGATGGAGATGGTGGAGTACCACTGCAAGGCGCATCTCGTCGTTCGGGTGTGGGAGGCCGAACAGGACGAGACCCTGGACGTCGTCGACGCGAAGAAACTCTACCAGTGACTCGTTGCGCGGTCGCCGAACGGAGGTCCGATCAGGACGTCCACTCCTCGAACGAGCGGTAGATCCCCTTCGAGAGGTAGCGCTCGCTCGAGTCGGGGAACACCGTGACGACGGTGTCGTGGGGCGTCTCGAGATCGCCGGCGGCGATCGACCGGGCGACCCGCTTCGCCGCGACGCTGGCCGCGCCCGCGCTCGAGGCGACCAGGTGACCCTCCTCGCGGGCGAGCCTGGCGAGTTCCTCGTGGGCCGCCCGGTCGGAGACGGCGTGAACCGCATCGACCAGCTCCGGATCGAACAGCTCGTTCGTCGAGGGGTCGTGGGTGCCGATCCCCTCGATCTTGTACTCGGCTTCCTCGCGCTCGGCCTCGAGCAGTTCGCCGTACACCGACCCCTCGGGCTCGACGGCGGCGACGTGGGTCGAGTCGTCGTGCTCGAGAGCGTAGCGGGCCAGTCCCATCAGCGTGCCGGCCGTGCCACAGCCCGCGACGACGGCCCCCACCTCGTCGTCGAGAGCCTCGTAGATCTCGGGGGCGGTCGTCTCGTAGTGGGCTTCCGTGTTCAGCGGGTTCGAGAACTGCTGGGGGACGACGGCGTCGTCGAGTTCGGCGGCGAGTTCGTGGGCGCGATCGATCGCACCGCCCATCCCGTCGTCGGACGGCGTGTTGATCACCTCGGCGCCCAGGGCGGCCATCAGCTGCTGTTTCTCGACGCTGAAGCGCTCGGGGACGACGAACATCGCCTCGAGGCCGAGCTGTCGGGCCGCGATCGCCAGGCCGATTCCCGTGTTGCCGGCGGTGGGTTCGATCACTGTTCCGTCGGCGGGAACGTCGCCGCGCTCGAGCATCCGCTCGAGCATGTAGCGGCCGATGCGGTCCTTGACGCTCGCGCCGGGGTTGAACGATTCGAGTTTGGCGTAGAGCTGCACGTCGCCCGGCGACTCCTGGAGACGAACGAGTGGCGTCCGACCGATCGTCTCGAGCACCGAATCAACCGGTCGCTCGTGGGTCGTCATCGTGCTGGCAAATGTTGCCCCTGTTGTTAGGTTTTGCTATCGCGCGGGCGCCGGTCGCGGCGCTGTATGGGAAATTTCGTCCGGCAGAAGAGTCGTTCGGCGCTACTCCGCGGTCGTCTCCTCGCGTCGGCGCTTCGCGTCGGCTTCCTCCGCCGTGTCGTTCTCGCCCTCGAGTTCGGCCTGGTCGATCGCGGCGTCGGCCAGAATCTCCTCGCCGTCGATGTCGTGTTTCTCGGCGATGGCGAGCAGCAGTTCGCGCTGCTCGGTCAACTGATGATCCATCCGGTTGACGGTGTCGTGGGTGTCGTCGACCTCCTCCTCGAGGTTCGTGATTCGCTGCTGAAGTTCCTGTACCTGCTTGTACATCGCTTCCGCGCGCTCGGACAGACCCTGGATCTTCTTTGCGGTGCTTCCAAGTCCCATAACCGGTTCTTGGGGACGCTCCCAGTTGGTCCTTTTCACTAGCCGTTCGAACACTGGCCGAAAGACTTATTACGAACCACGAACAATCAACTAATGCACACGAGGTGACCAACCATGGTGCTTCGACCGACGACAAGCACCTGGACGCAGAACCTCGAGATGCCGTCTCGGCTGTTCGGACAGCAGGGAGACAGCGACTACAAACTGTACGAGGAGGAGGGCGAGTTCGTCCTCACGATCGACATGCCGGGGTTCGAAACCGACGAGATCGATCTGGCGTGGGACGACGGCGTCCTCAACGTCGCCGCCGAACACGTCGACGACGATCGCGGCCGGAAGAAGACCTACCACCGTCGGTTCCGCTTCCCCAAGAGCGTCGACGACGACGAGATCACGGTCACGTACACGAACGGCGTCCTCGAGGTGACGCTCCCGACCGCGGGTCCCGAGACTCGCGGCAGGGAGATCCCCCTCGAGGGAGAGTAACGCCGAGTAGCCCCGGACCGTTCGCGGCCGATTCGGCATCCCGAACGAACCCGTACCGACACCCGGCTCCGCCGGCGAACCGACCACTTCGGCCTGTCGCGGATCGCGTTCGCGTCGGCCGGCAGCGACAGCTATCACTGACACATGCAACTTCGAGTAAAACCACTCAAACGGAAAGACGCGGGCAGCGGTCTAGCATCGATCGACAGAGAAGCGATGGACGAACTCGGCGTCTCCAGCGGCGAGTTCGTCGCCATCGAGGGCGGCGAGGGCCGCGTCATCGCGCGGGTCTGGCCCGGCCGCTCCCAGGACACGGGGAGAGGGATCGTCCGTATCGACGGCCAGCTTCGACAGGCCGCGGGCGCCCGGATCGACGACGCCGTCTCCGTCGAGGCGGCCGACGTCGAACCCGCCGAGCGGGTTCGGGTCGCCCTCCCCGAGAACGTTCGCATCCAGGGCGACATCGGCTCCTACCTGCGGGGCAAGCTCGCAGACCGGGCCGTCAGCCCGGGCGACACGCTCTCGGTGTCGCTCGGCTTCGGTCTCCTGACGAGCCGTTCGGGCCGTCAGCTCCCGATCACGGTCGTCGACACCGAGCCCGCCGGGACCGTCGTCGTCGGCAACCGGACCGACGTCGAACTCGTCGACCGCACCCCGGACCAGCTCGAGATCGAGGCCCGAGGCCCGATCGAGGGCGGCGACGGCGAGGAGAGCGAGACGCCGACGGTCACCTACGAGGACGTCGGCGGCCTCGACGACGAACTCGACCGGGTCCGCGAGATGATCGAGTTGCCGATGCGCCACCCCGAGCTGTTCCGGACGCTGGGCATCGAGCCGCCCAAGGGCGTCCTGCTGCACGGTCCGCCGGGCACCGGGAAGACCCTCATCGCGCGGGCGGTCGCCAACGAGGTCGACGCCCACTTCGTGACGCTCTCCGGGCCGGAGATCATGTCGAAGTACTACGGCGAGAGCGAAGAACAGCTCCGCGAGGTGTTCGAGGAGGCCGCCGAGAACGAGCCCGCAATCGTCTTCATCGACGAACTGGACTCGATCGCGCCCAAGCGCGAGGACGTCCAGGGCGACGTCGAGCGCCGAGTCGTCGCTCAGCTCCTCTCGCTGATGGACGGCCTCGAAGACCGCGGCGAGATCACCGTCATCGGCACGACGAACCGCGTCGACGCGATCGACCCCGCGCTTCGCCGGGGCGGCCGATTCGACCGCGAGATCGAGATCGGCGCCCCCGACGCGGGCGGCCGCGAGGAGATCCTCCAGATCCACACCCGCGGGATGCCCCTGGCCGAGGACGTCGACCTCGAGCGCTTCGCCGAGAACACCCACGGCTTCGTCGGCGCTGACTTAGAGAACTTAGCGAAGGAGGCGGCGATGACCGCCATGCGGCGACTCCGCCCCGAACTCGACCTCGAGGCCGACGAGATCGACGCCGAGGTCCTCGAGAAGATCGAGGTCACCGCGGCGGACTTCCGGAGCGCGCTCCGGGGCGTCGAACCCTCCGCGATGCGGGAGGTGTTCGTCGAGGTTCCCGACGTCACCTGGGAGGACGTCGGCGGCCTCGAGGAGGCGAAAGGACGGCTCCGCGAGGCGATCCAGTGGCCGATGGAACACGCCGACGCCTACGAGCAGGTTGCGCTCAGCCCCGCGAAGGGCGTTCTGCTTCACGGCCCGCCGGGCACCGGGAAGACGCTGCTCGCCAAGGCCGTCGCCAGCGAGTCGCAGTCGAACTTCATCTCGGTCAAGGGGCCGGAGCTGTTCGACAAGTACGTCGGCGAGTCGGAGAAGGGAGTCCGCGAGGTCTTCGAGAAGGCCCGCGCGAACGCCCCGACGATCATCTTCTTCGACGAGATCGACGCCATCGCGTCCAAACGGGGCAGCGGGGGCGGCGACTCGAACGTCGGCGAACGGGTCGTCTCCCAGCTGCTGACCGAACTCGACGGGCTCGAGGAGCTCGAGGACGTCGTCGTCGTCGCGGCCTCGAACCGACCCGAGCTGATCGACGACGCCCTGCTGCGACCCGGTCGGCTGGACCGCCACGTCGAGGTCGCCGAGCCCGACAGGGACGCCCGCCGCGAGATCTTCCGGATCCACACCCAGAACCGGCCGCTGGCCGCGGACGTCGATCTCGACACGCTGGCCGAAGAGACCGAGGGCTACACCGGCGCCGACGTCGAGGCCGTCTGCCGCGAGGCCGCGACGATCGCCGTCCGCGAACACGTCGAACGCGAGGCCGCCGGCGAGGAGTCCAACGTCGAGGCAATCGAACTCACCGCCGACCACTTCGAGCGCGCGCTCGAGGAGATCTCGCCCGACGCGGTCGCCGACCTCGAGTCCGGGCTCGAGAGGGGTGGGCTCGACGAGTTCGACGCGACCGACGCGGCCTGATCGACACGACCCACGCGGCCCGCTCGACACGACCTGACCGATTCGATTTCTCGCGACTCGTTCGCGCACCGACGGTTGAAGTTCCGCGAGCGCTTGTCGTCCTGTAGCCGTCTCCGCGATGCTCCACCTCACCTTCCCGACCCACCTGGCCGTCGGGTACCTGCTGGGCGTCTACAGTCGGTTTCCGGTCGCCTACCTCGTCGTCGGTTCGGTGCTGCCCGATCTCGTGGATCGGCCGCTGTACTGGCTCGGTCTGACGCCGTTCACTCACACCGTCGCGCACTCGATCGCGGTCGCCGTTCCCGCCGGGCTCGTGCTCATACGGTTGTTCGGCCGTCGGGGCGCGGCACTGTCGCTGGGCTGGCTAGTCCACATTGGGACCGACTTCCTGAACGTGACGACGACTCAGGGGCTCGCCGCGACGCCGTACTACGTGCTCTACCTCGGGCCACCCCCGGACGAGCGGGAGGCGTTCGAGACGGTGACGATCGTCCTCCCCGCGACCGACGTTACGCACACGCTCCACCCGGTCGTGCTGGCGCTCGAGGTCGCGGTTCTCAGCTGGGCGGTCGCCGCGATCCTCCGGGAGCGAAACGCGCCGAGTCGGCTCCGGGACACCGAGGCCGACTGACTGTCTCCGGCGGGGCCGTAGTCACGGCTTCCGATCACCGCGCCCTCGAGCGGTTCTCGGGTGGTCTCGAGACGAAAGGCCCTTAAGTTCCAACCCCCTACGTATGGTTGGATAGGTCGGGCAGTTTGGCCCTGCTCGTCACCCGCGCTATGGTCATTAGCGGGGACCGAACGCCGCGGGCGTCCGGTCAGACCGGCCGGGGCCCCGGGAGCCAACAGAGAAGCCTCGTCCGTCGGGGACAGCGGTCCACGGTGGCCGTCCGCAGGGACGCCCCATCGTGGTTAGCCGGCGACAGCCCATCAGGCGCGGAAGCGAGCAGTGGACCGCCGGACACCTGTCGCTCGACGGGTCGCGGGGTGGAGAAGGCAACCGGGATTCCCCCGGCCGGAACGCCGGGCAACCGCGGTCCTCCACATTCATAACCACCCGCCTTTTACGCTGCACTCGTATCGCGCCAGCGGCAGCGTTGCTACCGCACGACGTGTCGTCACGGAAAGACACCGGGAGAGTATACTCTCCAGGCTCCTCGACGGATCGCATCACTCGCTCGCGGCAGTTTCGAACCATCGTCTCCGCCACCCGCTACGTCAGTCGATCTCGAGCGGAGAGGAGGATCGGTAAGGGAAAAGAGTCAGTACCGCGCTACTCGGCGGCCTCGACCACGTGCTGTCGATCCTCGAACTCGAGCCCGCCCTCGAGCGTCCGGACCGGGTACGGGATGTCGATCCCCTCCTCGTCGAAGCGCTCCTTGACGGCAGTGATGAACTCGCCTTTGGTGCGGACGAAGTCGGCTCTCGAGGGGTTGGCGATCCAGATCCGCGACTGGAGCCCGACGTCGGAGTCGTTGAGTTCGGTCAGTCGGACGGACGGTTCGGGCTCGTCCATGATCTCGGGGTGACGTTTCGCCTCCTCGACGATGATGTCGGTCGCCTGCTGGATGTCGTCGCCGTAGCCGATGCCGAAGACGAACTTCAGCCGGAGCTTGTCGCCGTCGACGGGGTTCTTGACGACCCCGCCGGTGAGCTCGGAGTTCGGGACCGTCAGCAGCTCGTTGTCGAACGTTCGGACCCGCGTCACGCGGAAGCTGATGTCCTCGACGACGCCGGCGTAGTCGCCGCCGTCCCACTCGATCCAGTCGCCGATCCGGAACGGCTTGTCGGCGTAGATGAAGATGCCCGCGACGAAGTTCGAAATGACGTTTTGCATCGCCAGTCCGACCGCGAGCGCCCCGGCCGCGGCGATGCCGGCCAGCGACACGAGGAAGTTCTCGAAGCCGGCGAAGCCGAACGCAGCCGCGACGGCGACGAAGAGGACGCCGAACCGCGTCAGCATCAACAGCGGGTTCCTGACGTGTTCGTCCAGTTCGCGCCGATCGAACGCGCGGTTGACCAGCGGCACGACGACGAGCCGACCGATCATCACCACGACGACGAACGCGACGAGGAATCGAAGCCCCGTGATCGCGAGATCCACGAGCGTCGCCGTCTCGAGCGCGTCGAGCTGGGCGAGCGTCGTTGCGGCGGTCATCGGTACAGGACCGCCGTGTGGCCGCGAACGTCGACGAGTTCGGCGTTAACTCGGTCTGCGAGGTCGGCTGCCTTTTCGTCCGTCGAACTCCCGGCTCGGGCGGCTCGCAGGAATTTCACCTTCACAAGCTCCTCGTTCGAGAGCTGATCGTCGAGTTCGTCGACGACGGCCTCGAGACCGCTCTTGCCGACCCAGACGGTGACGTCGAGGTCGTGGGCCCTCCGCTTGCGCTCTTCGATATCCATATCCCCGCATAGCAACGCGAACCGTTTGAATCTTAGCAATATCGGACGGATCCTACTCCCGGTAGGGGTATCGCGCCTGGGCGCCACAGTCACACGTGATAACGACATGGCCGTCTCGAGTCCGAACGCGGGCGTTTTTCCCGGGATGGAGGTAGGCGTCGCAGGCGTCGCAGGTGAACCGACGGAACTCGCGGGGGAGCGCGAGGCGGTTTCGCTCCGCGACCCGGCGCGCGAGTCGCACGTAGTACCGGGCCCGCTCCCCGTCGTCGTCCGCGGCCGCCGCTCGAGCCAGTTCGTGGAGTCGGTCGATCCGCTCGGCGGCGACGGTCATAGCCGCCTATTCCGCGCATCACCACATTGATGTTACGGTACCCATCTAACTCATGAAACGGCGATTATCAGCAGCATATGACCTCTGTGTGGCCATTTAGGACGGGCATAGAGCGCAAAGTTGTTATATAGCTATACCGAACCGAGTTAGCGAAACCGAATGGATCGTGAGTCAACTGCTCGACCGAACGGCGTCGATCGACGCTCGGTGCTGGCCGCGGGCGCCGCCGGACTCGCCCTCCCCGTCAGCGGCTGTATCGATCGCGTCGAGAGTGCCGTCGGAGGGGAGAGAGATCGCCTTGCCCTCTCGATCACGACGGTCCCCGCGGACGGCGACAGGGAAGCCGTCCGGATCGCCCGCCGCCTCGAGGACCACCTCGAGGCGGTCGGGATCGACGCCTCCCTCGATATGCGCTCGCGCTCGGAGTTCCTCGAGACGGTGTTGATCGACCACGAGTTCGACCTCTACGTCGGGCGTCACCCCGCCGACTTCGACCCCGATTTCCTCTACGAGATGCTCCACTCGGCGTACGCGAACGAAGCGGGCTGGCAGAACCCGTTCGGGTTCGCCAACATCCCCTTCGACGACCACCTCGAGGCCCAGCGACGGGTCGACGGCGTGCCACGCCGGGAACGGGTCGCGACCCTGCTCGAGGCGCTGGCCGAGGAGAAACCCTTCGACCCGATCTGCTTCCCCGAGGAACACCGCGTGGCCCGAACCGACCGCTTCGAGGGCTGGAGCGCCGACCACCCCGAGAGCCGCCACGGCTACCTCGAACTCGAACCCGCCGAGGACGTCGACCGGCTTCGCGTGCTGGTGACCGACTCCCGGATCTCGCGGAACCTGAACCCGCTGTCGGCGACGCTGCGCGAACGCGGGTCGACGATCGATCTCGTCTACGACTCGCTCGCGACCGAACACGACGGCGACCTCGTCCCCTGGCTGGCCGAGGACGTGGAGTTGCGAACTGCCGACGAGGACGACGACCACGTCGCCGAGGCGACGGTAACGCTCCGCGAGGACTACCACTTCCACGACGGCGAGCCCCTCGAGGCCGACGACGTCGCCTTCACCTATCGATTCCTCGAGGACACCGCACTGGGCCGCTCCGAGTTCCCGTCGCCGGCCCCGCGCTACCGGAGCCACGTCTCGACGCTCGAGGGCGTCACCGTCGAGAGCGACCGCGAACTCCGTCTCGAGTTCGCGACGGGTCTCGAGGTCGCGAGGCGTGCGCTCACCGTCCCGATCCTCCCCGAACACCGGTGGCGCGAGCAGGTCGAGGCTCGCGCCGAGACCGCCGAGACGTTCACCGCAACCCAGGGCCGGTGGGGGCTCGTGACGATGGACAACGTGCCGCCGATCGGCAGCGGTCCGTTCCGCTTCGGGAGCAACAGCGAACGCGAACACCTCACTCTCGAGCGCTACGACGACCACTTCACCCGCCGCGAGGACGTCGACCTGCCCGCGGTCGACGTCGAACGGCTGCAGTTCGGTATCGATCCGGGCAGCGCCTCCTCGATCGAGCGCGTCGCGAACGACGGCGCCGACGTGACGGCGTCGATGCTCGAGGCCCACGCCCTCGGGACGATCCCCGACGACGAGGTGGTCGACCACCTCGAGTCGCCGTCGCGGTCGTT